>JAFGMS010000128.1 GCA_016927375.1 Anaerolineae bacterium | reverse complement strand
GTAACCGGTAAAGTGCAGATTTTAATCTGCGAGTGTTATCACCCCAATAGATCCTGGCATCTTGAGCATGTCGTCGGATTAAAATCCAGCAAGTACGGGTGACAAGTGATGCTTTGCATCACCCATATCCGTCACCAGCACTGAGTGTAATGTGACATTGTCAAGGTTTAAAGTTCCTGGTTCTAACGGATTGTTTGGCTACGGATAAAAATGAGGCAAAATTGACTGAAAATACTTGAAGACACTAAAGGAAGTCAGCCAAAGTGCCTCAGAGAAATAATAACCAAACCAAAAGCTGAAGACCACTTATCCAATCGGAATACCTACTGGGTAAGGTGCGGTAACTACTCAGCTGTCAGCTTTCAGCTAAAAGCCAATAGCTGAGAGCTGACAGCAGTTACCGCATAACTTGCTATGTTCCTGCTGAGTTCTTGCGCGAATAACGCCAGATCAATGCTGTCATTCCCGCGAGAGCGAGAATCCACTTGTCACATTAAACCCTCATACAGATCACGCCAGTTACGTAACATCGCTGATACACTTATACAATACGCTGCATCATTGATGTATTGCATCCCGATTCGAGTGCGCTACTGCTTCTCGTAAGCTGAATCCTCGTTTATAATCTGTGCCTGATGGTCAAGCGCTAAAGTAGGGAGAATATCATGAAGCCGGCTCGCTGCGTCTTGCTCATTCTTCTATTCACAACCTCTATTGCAGGGTTGTTCCTTTCAGGTTGTGGATCAGAACAGGATCCGGCTCCCTCGCAGGTATCTATTCCCACATCCACGGTGTCCACACTATCTCCTATGTCCATATCGACGTCCACCGTCAACGATCAGGCTCGCCGGTTAGCCGAGACAGGCGTGACCCATAACAGCGACTGGACGCCCTACACAGAGGAAATCAACGGTGTAGAAATGGCGCTGGTTCCGGCAGGCTGCTTTATGATGGGCAGCACCGTAGAGCAGCTTAAGGAGGTCTTCCAGGCTTGCAAAGACAACCCGGAGGCAGAGGAATGTGACCAGGCATGGTTTGAAAATGAGCAGCCTGCGCACCAGGTGTGCTTCGATAAGCCGTTCTGGATCGATGTGACCGAGGTGACCAACAGCCAGTTCGAAGCCTTTGGGGGACAGGCAGCAATGCCGAGCAGCTGGCCGGATCGCGATCACCCGCGCGAGAATGTTACCTGGATCGAGGCCTCTGCCTTTTGCCAGACGCGCGGCGCACGGCTTCTCACCGAGGCAGAGTGGGAATACGCGGCACGGGGACCGGATGCATTTGTGTATCCCTGGGGCGATGCGGTGATTGCCGGCAATGTGGTATACAGCCAGAACTCAGGCAGCCGCGCCTGGGATGTGGGCAGCAAACCGGGCAGCGTATCCTGGGTCGGCGCTTTGGACTTAAGTGGCAATGTATGGGAATGGGTAACCGACTGGTACGGGGAATATTCGCCGGGGCAGCAGGTTAACCCGGCGGGGCCTGACAGCAGCAGTTATCGTGTACTGAAGGGTGGGGCGTGGAATCGCAGCATCGAGCGCATCCGCGCTGCCAATCGCGGCCGGGCCGATCCCACCAGCAGACATCCCAGCTATGGATTCCGCTGCGGAGGTGATGCTTCTCTCTCTCCCACACAGGCAACTACCTCCAGTCCTCTTCCCGGCAATCGTGCCGATGCTCTGGCCTTAGCCAGAGCAGGCGCAGCCCGTAACGCTGATTGGACGCCCTACACCGAGACCATCGACGGTGTAGAGATGGCATTGGTTCCAGTGGGCTGCTTTATGATAGGCAGTAACGATGGCGAAAGCGACGAAAAGCCGGTGCGCCAGGTGTGCTTTGGGGAACCATTCTGGGTCGACATCTATGAGGTTACCAATGCCCATTATGGCTCATTTGGCCATTGGCCGGGAGACAACCTGCCGAGGGAGTCTGTCACCTGGACACAAGCCGATGTTTTTTGCCGCCAACGCGGTCTGCGGCTCCTAACCGAAGCGGAATGGGAGTATGCAGCACGTGGTCCGGATGGGCTCGTCTATCCTTGGAGCAATGAGTTTATTGCAGACAATGTGGTCTATCTTGGCAGCTCAGATTACCGGACCTGGGATGTAGACAGCAAACCGAGAGGCGTATCCTGGATTGGCGCGTTTAACTTGAGCGGCAATGTGTGGGAATGGGTGAATGATTGGTATGGCGCGTATCCATCAGTACGGGAGATCAACCCAACCGGCCCAGACAGCGGCTCCTCCCGGGTGCTGCGCGGCGGGTCATGGTACGGCAGCGAGGACTATGTCCGTGCCGCCGTTCGCTACCAGGGCCAGCCCGACACCGAAAGCAGCAACCTGATCGGGTTCCGATGCGGGGGTATCACCCTTCCTTGACATCGCGCGTTCTTCTGCGTGTGCATCCAAAAACATTGAGTAATTGACGACCATAGGTTAAGTTGAGGCACTAAGCTCAGCAGCTATATGCTATAAGCCATCAGCTATATGCTGATCAAAAAACAGATTTCTGGCAAACAGCGAGGAGAACCCCTTTTCTGCGGTCAATTCCACGTAAGTTACATGATGTGCCACATCGGCTGCCTGCTTCCTGATCGCTGTTGATAGCAGTGCCATGCACGCGCCGGCCCCGGCAGCGTTGCCCACCTGTACAAACTTGCGCGCCTCGATTTGTGGGAACATGCCAATAGTGATCCCGCTCTGAACGTCGAGATAGGTTCCAAAGGCCCCGGCGACGATCACCGTATCGATGTCTTCCTCGGTTATACCGGCTCGCTGAAGCAGGATCTGTACTCCTGCACGCATGGCTCCTTTGGCAAGCTGGATCTCGTTGACATCCTTACGATTGAAGGTGATTTCCCTGCCTTCATCTTCAGCGGCAGGAACTACAACGTATTCCAGGCCCTTGTCACCCTGGCGGATGCGCGGGTTATCCCCGGATTTATCGAGTGCGCCGCGCCGGTCGATGATGTTTGCCTTACGCAGCTGTGCTACCAGGTCGAGTATCCCCGAGCCACATAATCCCACAGGTGGTTTATCGTCAATAGTCTGGAGCATGATCTCATCGTCACGGATCAGCACCTTCTCGATTGCCCCTGGGGCGGCGCGCATGCCGTGCCGGATATGGGCGCCTTCGAAGGCTGGGCCGGAGGCGGTGGAGCAGGCAAAGTGTTTGCCTTTTGCGATCAGGCTGATCTCGGTGTTGGTGCCGATATCCATGCCCAGGACAATACCCTCGTGTTCAGGCATGCCGGAGGCCAGCAACATGGCGACGTGATCGGCACCGACAAACCCGGCAATATTGGGCAGCAGATGGACATTGGCGCCGGGAGCAAAATCGAGCCCTACATCATGCGCCTGCACATCCAGGGCAGCACTTTCTGCCGCCACGTAAGGGGCCAGACCCAGCTGCCTGACAGGTAACCCCAGAAACAGGTGGTGCATGGCCGTGTTGCCGACAATAACGGCATCGGCGATGTGATGTACCGGATGCGCTGTTTGCTCACACAGATCACGTGCCAGGCCGTTCAGCGCCTCGACAACAGCAATACGAAGCTGCTCAGCCCCATCCGGCTTGCTGATGGCATGCCCGATGCGGGCCATGACATCCTCGCCAAAGGCGATCTGGGGGTTCATTGCTCCGGCTTTGGCGAGTGTCTCTCCGCCGGCGAGATCGACCAGGTAAGCAGCCAGCTTGGTTGTGCCGAGGTCAACGGCCAGGCCAAGCGGGCGCGCATCTGCGGAAGCCACGCCAACGACGGAGGAGCCGGATACGAACACCGCGGATCGGAACTCGCGGTCGCGAAGGTCAGTGGAGAGTGTGCGTAACACAGCTGTGGGAAAGGTAAGCGCCGGCATGTCCAGCGCATCCCGCAGGCGGGATGCGTCGGAGCGGAGATCGTGGATGCTGGGTGGGTGCTGCTCCACATCGAAGGCGCGCACCGCAGGTTGCGGCTCGACGGGCAGGCCTTGGCCCTCGGTCTGGGTACGCTGAGCGGTGGCCAGCGATGAGGGCGGGATGTAAATCTGCACATTCCCCTCGACCTCCGTCTGGCAGGCCAACCGCCAACCGGCATCCAGCTGTTCTTTCCCCATCTCCTCTTCTTCGGCGATATTGGGGGACGAGACTTTCCCGGCCATCACACGGACAACGCAGCGCCCGCAGACACCTTCCCCTCCACAGATGGCGTTGAGCATGATACCCGCACGTTGGGCAGCATCCAAAAGGTTATCTCCACTCTTGCATGACACGCGCTGCCCAAGGGGTTCGAAGTCAACTTCAAAGCTCATACTGCACCTTTGTCCTGGTTGAGGAACTGCCGTAAGCTAAACGTTTCCCCTGGCTCGATCACGACGAACTCGTCATCCCAGGGGCCAAAGAGCATCTTTTTGATCAGCGTATCGGAGCCTGCAATTTCTTCGTAGCGGAGACCAAACTGCTCAGCAGTAAGCCTGGTATACTCGCGGTAGCTGTCCATCTCGTATTGGCCGGTGTTGATCAGTGCCAGCCGCTTGTAGTTCCCCATCATCATCTTGTAGATACGCTCGGCGCGCTCTTTGCCGTAACGCTCGACGGCGCGCTCGTAATCTGAGAAGGGGGTGTCGCCGACCTCGATCCAGCCTTTGGTCAGGTAATAGGTACCAGGCTCGATGTGGCGCTGGGTGCTGTAGGCCTTACATGAGCCGAGGAAGATGGCGATGCAATCGTCCACCCGCGGGACGACCAGACGGCAGCCATTGGCCTTGATCCCGACGATGGCCTGCGCGCAGAGACCGTATCCCAGAAGAATGGTGTCGTATTGTCCGCCAACATCATCGATGGCCTCCTGCAAGGTTTTATGCAGCTTATCGGGGTTGACATGCAGACCAAAGTCGAAGACTTGATGAGGCATGCCTTTCGGCAGAAGCGGCAGCATCTCTTCGATGACGGTAGCGCAGGCCATGACAAGGGTGCGTGAGTGATCGATAGGTTGCATCTTGCAAGCCTTCAGTGATCTGTGTATGGCTGATGGGCGTTGAATGTTGGCACGTCAAAATGCTAAACGGCCGGTATCTTTTGTGCCGGTTACAGCATGCATGTTAATGGCTGCTGTTTCAACCGTTACAACGATTTGTCTTGCAATTGTCAATCAAACAATAACCTGGGGGTAGGTGTTTTGCAAGGCACATAGGCTCATAAAGAGTGAAATCCCCTCTGCCTCGTTCAATCATGTATCAAGTTTGTTACACGGTATTTCTGAATTGTTACCTCTTTATACGTTCCCGCAACACCACATCAATTACAGTTTGAATACCAGATTTGAAATCCGAAAAGGGAAGATGTATCTGGTTTGTGTCCTGCGGCTGTTCTCCTGTTCGAGTGCGTTGGCACTCAGGAGGTGAGACAATGCGACCATTTAAGCCACAGTCAGTTTCTCCCGTTCGTATCATTGTGGCCCTGCTTCTCGTGCTGTTGGCATCAGTAGTTTCTATGGGCGCCGAGTCTGCGCAGGCCCATCCCCTCTATGCCACTAAAGCCGAAATTGATTCTCTGACCAGCCTATACAACGAGATGGATGGAACAGGCTGGACCAATGACGCCAACTGGCTGGTTGGCGATCCCTGTACTCACGATTGGTATGGTGTAACCTGTGATGGTGGAAGCATCATCTCTATAGCATTGCCTAACAACAACCTGGCGGGATATATCGACGCAGTCGATCTGGCGGGACTGACTGGTCTGAAGCGTCTCCATCTGCCCTTCAACCGGATCGTTGGGAACATCGCCGGTCTTGACGTCACTCACAATACTGCCCTGGAGTATCTCTCCCTGCCGGGTAACCAGATCGGGGGCAATATCGATGGCTTAAACCTGACCCGGAATATTGCCTTGGAGTGGCTCTCTCTGGACAATAACCAGATTGGGGGAAATATTGACGGCCTCAATCTTACTCAAAACCCTGCTCTTTGGTATTTCTCTCTGCCGGGCAACCGGGTCGGGGGAAATATTGACGGCCTTGACCTGACTTATAACGTTGCTTTGGGTTACTTCTCAATACAAGGCAACCAGGTTGGGGGAGATATCGCCGGCTTCGATCTCACACATAATCCTGACCTTTGGCTGCTCTGGCTAAACGATAACTATCACATCAGCGGCGACATCGCCGGCCTAAACCTGAGCAGTAACCCCAACCTGGCTCATCTCCGGCTGACCAACAACCAGCTTACCGGTGATCCCAGCCACATAAACTTCTCTCGCTTCCCCAGCCTCCGAACCTTCACCCAGGCCAGCAACCTGCTTGATGGCACCGTCCCAGATCTCACGGCAACGCGCATCGGCGATCCTGACTTCAACGAACTGCGGTTGTGCGGTGGGGCCAACATCGTGAGACCTTCCGGCAATCTGGCCATCGATAACCTGGCCGAGGCTCAGGACCGCACGGGCTGGACGGCTGCTTACGGCTGCGGTGGAAAACTGGTTGCGTCGGCGGCCTGTAACGGCGCCGTTTTGGAAGTGACCATCGACCAGGGCGACGGGCCGTTCGATATCACCGGAACGGGTGGCAATGGCTTGCCAATGATCGGTGTGGGAGCCGGGACTTTTTCCCTGGTCGGACCCGGCACCTGGACCGGGCTTACCGTTACGGAGATAGGAGGCAATGGGGAACAGTTCCATCTGGGTGATGTTACCTGCTCGGTTTCCACGCAGCTGGCTGCCACAGCGGTTTGCCGGGGCGCCAACCTGGAGGTAACCATCAGCGGGGGCAACCCACCGCTCGACATCGGCGGGATAGGCCCAGACTTACCACAGACCGGCGTGGGCATCGGCACCACGACCCTGACCGGTCCCGGCGCCTGGGTGGGGCTCAACATCATAGAGATGTCGGGTGATGCTGAACAGCTCCATCTGGGCGATTTTATCTGCACACAGCCCATCATTCCCATCATCGATGGTGGTGGCATACCATTCGTACTCGATCCGGCTATCAGCATGAGCGCCTCGCCGGTTAACGCGAAGATCGGCGACCTGGTGACCTACACCATCATCGTCAGCAACCCGCACAACCAGGCCATCGATAACGTCGTGGTCACCGATCCCATATCCCCCATGTTCGATGTTTTGAACGTCGCGACAACCAAGGGAACCTCGACGGTAATCGGGCAGATCGTCACAGCGAACATCGGCATGCTGCTCCCCGGCGAGCAGATCACCATTACCATCAATGTGCGCGGCAATGCGATGGCACAACCTGGGCTGATCTGCAACGCGGCCAGCGCCGGTGTCGCCCATGCCGAAAGCTGCATAACCTTGATGCCCGCGCAGCTTCCTCCGACTGGTGGTAAGCCGGTTCAGGATATTCTGGGTGCGTGGGCCGCAATCGGAGTGGGTATGGCAGTGATTGGTGGAGCTGTGGTCTGGTGGAGAAGAGGGGGTTAGGCCGAGCAATTGATGCTTGAAAAGCGTTCCGGGTATGGCTTGCAGACAAAGTTTAATCAACCAAGACAGGCGCAAGGAGTATCTCAAACCCGTTTCGGCTAACCCGGGAAACTAAAACACCCAGCCACTGGGCACTAATCACTGCCCGCCGACAGCCAAGTGGCTGAGTAGTTTGACAATGTCAACTTGAGTAACCTCTCGATGTTGCTATGCTCAAAGAGGCGTGCTTCGTTCCAGATCCGTCGCTCCTTCGTCGATCCTTCGTTTGGAAGCGCAAGGAGCCTCTCCTGCCCATTCCGGTTGCGGGCTATCTATCGTTATTGATCCGTGTATCCGGAATGTGGACCGATTGGCCCTCGCCCAGTTGGACAGAGCGTTGGTAGGCGGCCCAGATGGCCCGCGAAAGCGAGGTGCGGAAGCCGGCCTTCTCAAGATAGTAGAGTGCCTCGGCTGTCGTGCCACCCGACGATGTGACCTGGTTGCGCAGTGCTGCCACGTGTACCTCGTCATCCTGGTTGATTTTCTGGTAGTACAGAACCGAGCCCTTGATTGTCTGGATCACCAGCTGTTCGGCAACCCACCGAGAGAACCCCATATGGACCCCTGCATCGATCATCGCTTCCATGAACAGGAATACATAAGCTGGACCGGTCCCGGATAGAGCCGTTGCCATGTCGAGATAATTCTCTTTGTCGACCATTATCTCGTCGCCAAAAGCCCCATAAACGGTTGAGGCGATTTCTTTTTGTTCCTCACTGACAGATGGTGATGGGATCCAAACCGTGATGCCTTCCCCGATCTGTGCGGGGGTGTTGGGCATTGAACGAACAACCGCGGCATGCCCCAGACCCTCGCTGATCTTTTGCATCGTCGTGCCGGCCACGATTGACAGGACTAACGCCTCGGTCTTGATCGAGCCTCTGAGCTGTTCCAGCACCATATCCAGGCGCTGGGGTTTGATCGATAATACCACAACGTCCGCCTGGGCAGCCGCCTCTGCATTATCAGTGTAAGGCCGGATGCCATATTCGGCTTCCAATTCATCGAGACGTTCCTGGCGCACATCAGCAGCCAGCAATTTGCCCGGGTCAGCCAATTTCTTGCGTACCAGGCCGCCCATCATAGCCTCAGCCATCGCGCCCGAGCCAATAAAAGCAATCTTCTTTGATGTCAGGTCCATGGTCTCTCCCTCCCTTGAAAATAGTGATGAGTAACGAGTGCCGAGCAACGAGTCAAAAGCTTTATGCTTTGTATGTACCTACTGCTATCACAAGCCTCAGCACAACCGGCCTTCGCCAATTCTGTCATTCCCGCTTTCGCGGGAATCCAAAGGCCCAATTACGTGCTGCCATTTCATCCTCTTGGGTGAGCCTTGGCTCATGAGCCACTCCTCCTCCATCGAGGCTGGCGCCCCATTGAATGCTGTTTAGCTGGGGGTCTTGTCCACCCTCAGCCTTTCTTTCAACCAGGGAAACTTTACCACGAATTGTTGCTGTTACAAGACAACCTCATTACCAGAAAGCCCTGGAGCGGTTGCCACTCCAGGGCCACATTGCATCAGTCTTATTGTCTACTCATACCATAAAATCGAAAGCGACCAGCGGCACATCACCTTCGATGCGTGCCTTGCGTCCATCCATATACTGCCGCGACCAGGGAGCATCGATGTCATGAACGTCCTCGAAACTGCGGAAGTGCAACGCATAGAGGTCGATTTCTCGCAGCTTGAGAAACCAGGGAATCTCGGCCAGCCAGCCCGGATCGAGCGTGTTTTCCGCACAGTAGCCGGCCCAGAAACGCGGCCAGAAAGCCTGTATCAGGCCGTCAGGATCAGGATGGTTGACCACCATGTAGAAAACCACCATCGCGATATCGTAGACATACCAGGCATACACACAGTCGTCAAAGTCGAACAATGTGATTTGGCCATCGTCGTCGACGAAGAAATTGCCTGAATGGGCATCCTGATGTATCAGCCCATAACTGCCAACATCACGGGGCAGCTCTTCCAGATGGTTCGTGACCTGGTGAAACCTCTCGATTGGCACGGTCTCACCGGCCGGCAGCCAGTTTAACGCATCCAGGTTTTGTGGGTGGTTCCAGGCGTGACGCCGGATGGCCGGATCCGATGGCGTATAGACCTTCGATAGCGCGTGGATGCGCCCTACCAGCTGCCCATAGGTCTCGTAGAGCATAGGCGTCCATCCCACCTCCCAGACGGGGCGCCCCGGCGCTTTGACAAACGCCGTTGCCAAAAACTTGCCGCCATGTTTGTCATCGATGGCTTCCACAAGCTGCCCCGTCTTCGAGCGAATGGCACGTGCCACACCCGCTCCTCCGCCGGCCAGGTGATTGATCCATTCTACCTCGCCTCGGATCAGTTCAGGAGTACGGCGGCGGCTATGGCCAATCCGCAGAATGTAGTCGCCGCTATTACGCGTGAACTCGTAGATGTAGCTCTCGAACCCATCTAACAGCGTGATCTGGTCGGGTGCGATGTTGTAGCGGCGCATGGCATCCTGCAGGATGCCATCGTTATAGCATGATTTGATTTCGAACTCCATGATAGAACTCCGTATGTTATGAAATTAAGCGCTTTGATTGTTAAGAAACACAAAATGCCCGAAGCCGGGCTAAAATGAGGAATGCACCGGAACCTGCTTACGGCTGCACTCTATGAGAGGAAGACAAGAAGCATTCAGCGCCTTTCATCACACAACGGATAATGTGACCCTGTTTATACCCTATGTGATCGGACCATGCCACACATGCAGGTCAGGAAGCACTGCACCCCCACAGCAGGCCGCTCGTTTGCAAATCGCAGTAAAGCAGTCTATAGTAGCCACAGGTGAGGCTGCTTCCCCCAATGTGCACTTGATTTGAATACCCCAAATTCCAATTCCTACTCTGTATGAGCATGTCTTGGTATGGGGGGCAAAGTGGGGGGCATGTCGTTCATGGTCTCACGACCCACCAGTACATCATAAGCTCATGTTGGCGATCCGGGAGACTTTATGCCAAAGCGTTTCTTGGTAGTCGAAGACGAGGACGATAACCTTACCCTGGTAATGCATATCTTGAAATTCATCCTGGGCCAGCAAGACATTCTGGTTGCTCATGATGGTCTTGAAGCCATTCGCCTGGCCTATGACTCCCATCCCGATATCATCTTAATGGACTTAACACTGCCCAACCTGGACGGATGGGAAGCTGTCCGCTCGCTCAGAAGTGACGAAAAGTTCCGTGACACGCTCATTGTTGCAATGACTGCGCATGCTATGGTAGGAGATCAAGAACAGGCTCTGGAGACAGGATGTGATGCCTATATGTCCAAGCCCTTGAATATTGACCGGTTTATTAAGTTTATTGAGCCATATCTATCTTAGAGTATGAAGCCTTTTTACAAGTAACTCTGAGGGATCACATGAGAAAGCTCCTTGTATGGTGGACGATATTAACAGGAATGGGGCCGGCAGTGCGTCTAGGACCCCAGGCCGACCGGTTTTTCCGTTATTATGTGCTTACAGTATTGGCTGAAGAAGGGCTCTTCGACTATTTGAAAGAGCCACGCACCTATGGACAGATACTGGCTCATTTCGGCTATGTGGATGATAGCTACACCCGCGAGCTTTTTGATATTCTGGCAAGTGATCCACTCAGCACTATTGTAGACGAGGACAATCTCTACCGGCTCAACCCAGAGCAGCCTTTGCCCGAGCTCGACAGCTCTCTCAGCCAGGCTGATAAGCGCATTCACGATTTTACCCTGATGGCAGATGGATTGGTACGCACCATTCCAGCTCGTCTGCGGGATAAACCGGTTACCTTATCGCATACCTTTGAACAAGACGGGCGACAGATTTTTATGAAGTTCGATCAGGTGCTTGGCGCCCGCGTCTATTCTATTCTGCGCAATGCAGCTTTTGCTTTCCTGAAGCCCGAGGACCGCCGGTATCTGCGTGGCAAAACCCTTCTGGATGTTGGCTGTGGCAGCGGCTATGAACCCGCTGAGCTATGGTCAAAGCTCAAAGGAGATGTTCGGATTACAGCGATTGATCCTGTACCTGCCATGCTTGAAAAGGCAGAACAGAGTTTTGACGCCCTGGTAGCGAGGGTGAATCCTTCTCACCCACCCATTACCGAAAACAACAAACCACATTTCAGGAAGGCCAGTGCCACACATCTGCCCTTTGAGGATCACAGTTTTGACGCTGTTTTTCATTCACTGATACTGCCTTGGACGCCTAATCCGCGTCAGGCTATTAGCGAGATTGCACGTGTGCTCAAGCCGGGAGGAATAGTATTTGGATGCCAGGGTTGCAGACCGCAACAGAAAACCCCATATTGGAATGTTGTTATCCGGACAAACCGGAATTGCCACGGCTTTTTCTGGTTGGAAGAGTTTAAGCGTTGGCATACCGAGGCTGGGTTGAATTTGGAACAGGGCCCGGCTGGTACGTTCCGTGTATTCAAGTCTAAACGGTCGTAGGCGCTGAAGCGGCGATCCGACGAAGGAAATAAAACGGATGACAGAGAGGGAAGTGACTGAGAATCCATTCGATAACAGCTCGCCCTTCGATGCCCTGGAACGTTCTCGACGAGAAAGCTTTTTACGTTCCTTCAGTGCGACGTCTGTGCCTATGATGTCTCCGGTATTAGCTGTTTATATCTGGATGTTCGTTAGTTCTCCCTCATGGCAGATCGCGCTTGTGTGTGTCTTGACGGTCTTGATGATTGGCGCCAATTACATGGCATCATGGTTTGCACGGCGCCAAAAGGCAGTATTGGGTAGTTATATCTTTTTGTTCAGCACACTATTTATCATTGGGATTGATGCTGTGATGATAGAGGGCTTGACGGCTGTGCTTCCCTTGTCCTATGCTGTGATAGTTATCATGGCTGGGATGCTCCTGGGGTCAAGTGGCAGCATTGTCATAGCTACTGCTTCTGCATTTCTATGGGTACTGGCGCAAATCGTCAGCGAACGGTGTCTGTTGCCCTCAGTGACAATATCAAGCACACTGCTTATGGCAATCATAGCAGTTATTACCATAATGGGATTCTTCTTTACGGCGTACTTAAATCACCTCGCCACCAAAGATCTCCAGGGTGCATTGGACAACGCCACCTACGATCTCGTCCAGGCCAACCGTAAGCTGGGCGAGGCCAATCGCCTGAAATCCCAATTTCTGGCCCGCACCAGCCATGAGCTGCGCACACCACTCAACGCGATCATCGGTTATACCGACTTGACTCTACGCCGTGTTTATGGCTCACTGACTGCCATGCAGGAGGATGGCCTGAAGCGTGTGTTGGGTAATGCCAAGCGGTTGCAGTCTCTCATCAATGATATTCTCGATCTATCGAAGATTGAAGCTGGAGAGATGGAGCTGATTGCCAGCCCTTTTAATGTCAAGGCTTTAGTCGATGCGGTCGATGTAGCTGTGGGGGAGGCTGCCCGCAAAAAAGGCCTGGAGTTCTCTGTTTCTCTAGCGCCGGATATGCCCGAAAAGCTCATTGGGGACGAGATCCGCACGGCCCAGGTTTTGCTGAACATCGCCGACAACGCAGTGAAGTTTACCGTCGATGGGCAGGTCGATATCCTGATTGGCCTGGTCGATGATGAGCACTGGCATATGGAAGTCCGCGACACAGGTAGGGGAATAGCCGAAGAGAATTACGAGCGTATCTTCGATGAGTTTCGCCAGCTGAGCACACCTGGCGGCACACGGACAGCTGGCTCAGGATTAGGGCTGTCTGTTGCCCGGCATCTGGTTCATAAAATGGGCGGCGAAATCAGGATAGACAGCGAGATAGGTAGAGGCAGTACCTTCGATGTCATTCTACCGCTATGGGTGGCAGAGAAAGCGCATACACAGCTATAGATCCGAGGTCGATAGCATATGGCTGATGGTTACCATATGACAATAATGCAAAGAACAACAGCTTGCTGCTGGTAACCCTAACAAGAAATATAGATATCCAGAAAACATAGGTGTCAACTTAAGCCCAATATCATCCTTTTCGCTACGGCTACTGTCATTCCCGCGAAAGCGGGAATCCACTTGGTGCGCTTATGGATTCCCGTTTTCACGGGAATGACACGCAG
>JAFGMS010000127.1 GCA_016927375.1 Anaerolineae bacterium | reverse complement strand
GAACTTGTATTGGCAAGGACGCAAGGTCCTGTCTTTGGTTGTCCCAGCTTAGCCCAGAGCTTATGCGCGCTAACTTATTTTTTTACGGTTCCTAAAGAGCCGCCTAGCGGAGATCCGGCTGGCGATCGGCAAGCTGCTCGATGCGTTGGAAAAGGTAGGCTGGTCGACAAGTGTCCAGGAGCGGCTTGAGGTGCGCGAAGCGGAGGAGCGGGAGCTGATTGCCGAGATTGCAGGTCTTGAGGCGACTATTGTCACGCCGGACGAGATTCCGAATGTCACCGATACCCAACTTGCTGAGTTCATTGGCCATATGCGGGCTACGCTTCTTAGTGATGGCTTCGACCTGGCGCGGGAGACGCTGCGTCGGTTTGTAGCGAAGGTAGTTGTGAATGGAAAAGCGGGAACGATCTACTACACATTCCCGCTTTCAAATCTGACTAGGGATGGAAACATGCCCCCAAGGAGATTCGAACTCCTGTTTTGGCCTTGAAAGGGCCACGTCCTGGTCCCCTAGACGATGGGGGCATTGCGGGCGTAATTGTACCGCATCGAACCCGGCTGTCAAGGTGCGCATAAGCATTCTGAATTTGGCTGACGGTATACAGATTGCTGGTTGATGGAACCCGCTGGACAACGGCCAGCCTCCAATCGTCCGATTGGCTGTTGAATCGTCAATCAACCAGTCGTCAATCGTTCGATTATTACAATGCCGGCCGATGGGTATGCCAGGCTGTCCCCTTTTGGTAAGCATGTGCCACTCGCAGCACCATCCCTTCACTGGGAGCAACCAACTGCATTCCGACTGGAAGACCATCGCTTGTAAAACCACATGGGACAGAAAGTGATGGGAGATAGCTCAGGCTGAACGGGTAGGTGAATCGGAGCAGCACCTTTCCCAGCTCAACGCTCTGTGCCCCCGCAATCTTAGGGGCAGGGGTCGGTGTAGTTGGTATCACCAAAACATCGATGCGCTCACGGAACAGATCACCCAAAAATCGCCGCCATTCTCTTCCTAGCTGGCGGGATGCAGCATATTCCGGTGCGCTGGGCTGGGAGCCCACCTGGAGCCGCGTCCGCACATCCTTACCAAAACGCTCGGGCTCTCTCCTCAACCGCTCCTGGTGGAAGGCTACCGCATCAGCAATGCTGATGATTTGGGAAGCCTGCAGCACCTCCGTGATCATAGGAAGCTGGATGTCAACGATCGAAAGCCCCATGTCGGAGAGTATGTCCACAGCCGCGCGTACCGCCCCCACAACCTGATAGTCCGTCTCCAACCAGAAGAAATCGTCGGTTGGTACACCTATCCTGAGCCCATTGACCGGCTCGTCGATCCTGTCCAGGCAAGAAGCCGGCGTGAGCGGCTGTGCATCGAGCACATCAAGCAGTATGGCAACATCGTGCGCGGTATAGGCCATCGGACCCACGGTATCCAACGTCCAGCTCAAAGGAATAACCCCCTCTGTGCTGACCCGGTGCTTGGCAGGGCGAAGACCTGTCAGTCCGCACAAGGCTGATGGAACACGTACCGATCCACCGGTATCAGTTCCCAGTGCGCCAAGACACATCACCGCCGACACCCCCACGCCCGACCCCCCGCTCGATCCGCCGGAACTGCAGTCTGTATTCCAGGGATTGCGTGCCGGGCCGTAGTGCGGGTTGATGGTGGTTGCCCCAAGAGCAAATTCATGCAGATGTGTCTTCCCAATGATGATCGCTCCCGCCGCCCTCAAGCGTTGGACAACATCGGCATCTTCCTGAGCGACGTTGTCACGCAGAAATTCACTGCCGGCGGTTGTCTTCTCTCCTGCTGCATCGATGATGTCTTTGACTGCGATAGGGATGCCATGCAGCGGTCCCCAGTTCTCACCACGGCCAATCGCATCACTTGCATACCCTGCCTCCTCGATGGCGCTCTCATGCATGATGCTTAGGAATGCATTGAGCTTGGAGTTCAGGTGTTCAATACGAGCCAGGCAAGTCTCGACAAGTTCGAGTGGAGAGATCTGCCCCTCTCTGATCAGTGCTATCGCCTCAGCAATTGTCAGGTTAACAAGCTGCATCTCGTCCATAATCGCCAAACCCCTTTTCTAATCCAGCTAGATATTGTATCCTCATATCAACAGACTTGGAATTCTTGGTAAAGGGTAACTGCTCAGCTCTTAGCTGTTGGCTCTTAGCTTTTCAAGCTTCGATCTGTGACTTGTAAACTCAGATTGGAAACTCGTCGCGTCTCATGTTTTACATATTGCAGCAACTACACTGGCACAAGCTGATATGGGCAAGCCACTCACCAACAGTTGAACAGTCATGATGTTTTACATATTTACTTTTTACCCATCACCTATAGTTACAGTAGGAAGCGCCAGGTAGCTGAGTAGTTACGATAAGGGATGCATTTTTCAACAGGTTTCAACTGATGAACAACTCATTCGAAGACCAGTATCTCGATGTGCTTCACAATATTGAGACTGCTATCGTAGAGATCGGCCGGGAGCATCCTGGCATGCTCGATCTTGATGTAGAGAACGCCCTGAATGCTCTCATCCGTACTTACAGGGCGGAAGCCGATGATCGGCCTGCATCGCCTCCCCGGCTTTCAGAGATGGAAGAGGAGATTTACGAGGGGGTCAAGTCAATGTGTGAATTGCGGCTGGGACACGCAGAGCTTACGACCAAAGATGGGCAGCCGGTCAATTTGCCTATAGAGCCCCTGGCTGTAGAAGAGATCGTCGCCTGCCTGAAACGAATTCAACACTCGGTAAGACGTTGGTCAAAACGGCATGGGCGGCGCGGCTATCTGGATTTCGTGCAGCAGTTTATTCCTTGAGGTGAAGGGGATTACAAAGCAAGTCACAAGCAAAAAAAGCGCTGGCAAGGGGGCAGTTCCGGTGACATATACCACCATCACTCGTGGTGGTCGGCAGTCAGTTGCAGCTGAGGTCATCGACGAACAGGCATTGTCTATCTGTGTCAACAGCCGGGAGCTGGTGACAGTGATGTGCACCCCCATCCAACAAGAGGCGCTGGCGCTGGGTTTCCTGGCAAACGAAAATATCATTCACTCGATGGCCGATGTGGAGCTGCTTCAAACTTGTAATGCCGGAACGTGTGTGGATGTGTGGCTGGCACATTCTGATTTCCAGCCGCCGCGACACAATATCCTGACCTCCGGCTGTGCAGGCGGCATGACCTTCGATGATTTCTCTGCGGCACATCCTCCTTTGGAGGCCGGAAGACACATTGCATCGAGTCAATTGTGGGCACGGATGGATGACATGCACCAGGCTGCTACATTGTATAGCCGGTCACGTGGGGTGCACTGCTCGGCCCTAAGCGATGGCGAACGGCTGCTGCTCTCGGCCGAAGATGTGGGTCGCCACAACACGCTCGACAAGCTGCGTGGGCTGGCCCTCCAGCAAGACATCCGGACACGAGACTGTATCATGCTGTCGACAGGCCGCATCAGTTCGGAGATGATTAGCAAAGCCTGGCATATGGAGGTTCCAATTGTTTGCTCTCGCTCGTCGCCGACAAGCCTGTCAGTTGCCCTGGCAAAAGATTGGAACATAACGCTGGTCGGCTACCTACACCAGGACAGCATGAACATCTACACACACTCCGAGCGCATCTTGCTCGAATGACTTTATCAATGTCTTTGCCGATCAAGTCATTCCCACGAAGGCGGGAATCCGAATGCCACAATCACCCGCAAGGCAGTGATGTTGGACAGGCAGGCATTGAAACTACAATTGTCTTTTCAAGTCTCACATCTCACGCTTCACATATTTATGTTTCACTATCGACACCTTACGGACAGATACTGACATGACCAAAATCAATGATTACCTGTGGCAGCTTCCTCACGACCCGATGATCGACGACCCGCCTGAGATAGGGCTTCTTCAGGGGGCGTTCAATGCCCCCATTGTCGCCTTGCTCAGGGACACTTTTGCCGAGATAGGCTATCACCTCAACAGCAGTGATGTGGTCGTCAAACTGGATGGCCGTCTGGACAACACCCAGGATACCTATTACGCCAACGTCCGTTTCATCCACTATGTGCAGCCTGATGTCCTTGTCCGGGTGCACTTCGAGCATGCCGAGTGGGCACACTTTCTTCCCCAACATGCCGAGCACCAATTCTTTATCAACCTGGATCGCTTCAAGGTCTCCGATCCTGCTACCCAGATTGTCGTGCCTGCCTGGACCGGCCGCCTGCATACCCGCATGTCGAACCTCGCCGAATACGTGCTGGAGCACAAGGGTGATGACCAGATATGGCGCTACTCCTCACAAAGAGAGCTTGAGGATCGGCTGACGCTTTTCTGGGAGAAATTCATCCACCTGGGACGCGATTGGCTGGAAGACCTCTCCCGCGTTCGCGAATAAGTACCAGCGATGTGTAGGGATCGTGCTCAGGTAAATGTGCGGCATGCTGTCCAACCATCCTGGCTCTTCCTTCCTTACTCTGCGGCGCTTCAGAGAGGCACCGATACTGTAGCTGCCATACTCCTACTATACTCCTACCTTACTCACGGCAGGACCAATTCGGCTCCTACCTCTCACTGGCTCTTTGGCCCATTGCTCGTTACTCATCATCCATCACTCGTTACTGCTTTTCAATCATCAATGGATGCGCCAGACTACCACCCGCCGGTCATCCCCGCCCGAAACCAGCGTCGAGCCATCCGCCGAGAGTGCAATATCACGTATCCCGGCGCTGTGATAGTTGATCGTCCGCAGACGCTTTCCGGTGATGGCATCCCACAGCCGTAAGGCGCCATCGGCCCCCGCCGAGATGAGCAGGCTGCCGTCGGCCGAATACGCCAGCCCCCACACACCGCCGGAATGGGCAAACAGCGCGCCCTCGTAGCTGTGCTCCTCCAGGTTCCAGAGGTGAATTCTGCTCAGGCTCGTACCGGCCGCCATGTACT
>JAFGMS010000009.1 GCA_016927375.1 Anaerolineae bacterium | reverse complement strand
CGGTCGAGCAGTGCAACGCAAAGTACTTTATACAGTTGGGAAGATTGCCTTAATCTGGCGACGAACTTATGCCCAACTGTACTAGACGCTTCGAGTACCCCTTAAGTATACTCCGATCTGAGCGTGCACAGAAAAACCAGCTGTTACAGGCCAATCGCCTCAAAGTGGGGTAGCATGCGGAAACAGCGTGATTGATAGTATTGAGGTGTTTAACCTCACCCCCTTTGTCACTGTTGGCTTACCAGCCCCGGCGACGCCTCCTATCCGTCTGGCGGCAGAGGGGGCGTGATCATAAGGGTCAACTTAGCATCCCTTCGCCAATCATGTCATTCCCGCGAAAGCGGGAATCCATACGCCACAAGCTCGCATAAGGGGATTTTGGAGCGATTGCCCTGCTAGTTGTTAGGAGGCTCCTCCATGGGGGACACGTCCTCGATATCCTCCAGGAGCTGCAAGGCATTCTCGGGGAACAACCTGTGTCTGAAGGCAATAGCAGTACCAATACCTAGTACAACCGCGAACCACAATGTAAACAGCCGGACCAGAATGGTGGCTGTGCCGGCCAACCCGGCATCCTGATAGCCCAGGACAAGCGACTGGACCATACCGGCGATGGTGAACTCGGCGGCACCGAGGCCGCCCGGCAGGCCGCTTACGGCCCCGATGATGGTGGCAGCGGCCAGCATGAACATGGCTTGCCAGAATAACAGCCAGGTGGGTTCGATGCCCAGACCTTGTAAGATAAAGAAGAAACCCAGACACTCGCCTGCCCAGCTGATCACGCCCAGTCCGACAGAAATGAGCAGGACCTTGGGGCGGAACAGTTCGTAACTGCTCTCGTAAAGATTGTGCAGGCTGTGGCTAATACGACCGATCAACGGGAGCCTCTCGGTCCATTGTAGTATCCACAAGAAAAGAGGTCTGATCTGGAGGACGATGATCCCGACCAATAGAATGCCCAGAATGGTGAAATACGGCGGCAGGTATTGCAGCATCATCTGGTTATACTGCGCTGAGGTAACCAGGATGCCGCCCAGGCCCATGGCTCCCAATACCAGCATGGCCAGCCCATCACTCACCCGCTCGGCAATGACGATTGGGGCACTGCGCGCGATAGGCGTCCCGGTCATCCCGCGCAGGACAGCTGCCTTGAGCAGCTCGGCAATCTTGCCCGGTGAGAGCGCCAACACAAAGCCTGAGACCCAGATAGCGACGCTATCTATGATGGAGATATTCTCGACACCTATGACATGCAAGTAATAATGCCATTTGACCCATCGAAGGACGTAGTTAAAAAGCGTCAACCCCAGTATTGGCAGTATCAAGAGCACTGGGAAATCCTGGAGATGCGTGCCGATGCTCTTGAGGTCGGTATAGAGCAGCAGAGTGATGACGACAACCAGGCCAAACAGCCCACCGATGATCAGTTTGTTGCGGATGTTTTTCATAAGCTCTGTTCCTGTCTGATGTCGGCCCGGATTGTATCCAATCAAGGACAGCCTACCAAGCTGTAGCCTGGAAGACTGGTTCTGCTTGTCGCAAGCGGGCGATGCATATACACTACCGGTACATGTTTGATGTTCTATTGGTTCTTAGTTTCTGATTCTTACCTGTGGCTTGTGACCGAGAGCCAGGCACTCATAAGCGAAGAGTTGAGCGAAAAGCGGTGGGGTGAACAACTGATGTCTCGATGGTTACTGAGAAAACGGTTGCTGCTGGTGTTCGCGTTGGTCATCGTGGCTGTTGTTATTGGTGCCCTGGTATTTGGGGATATCGGGCAGATATCTGCTCCAGCTCAAGTAGTGAGTACATGGAGCTCATACCTACTGCTTGCCACCTTTGTGACGCTCGTTGTGGTGACAGGGGTAGTGTTGGTATCGGTTGGGGCTCTCACACACCGCATTGCAGAGATTGCTGCCAGAGTGGAGCAGCAGCTTGCCAGCGGCGATCTCGATATTGTCGTGGAGGCCGATCGTGCGCCAAAGGGCGAGATTGGCAGGCTGATCACGGCACTTAATGATCTTGGGCAGGCCTACCGGCTCTCTTTGCAGAACCTGGCCCGCCAGACAGATGAGCGTGCTGTACTCGATTTGTTGGCGGCGACTATCAACCGCACTCTTGATTTGCAGGAGGTGCTTGATACTTCTTTGCGCGGGACGCTGAAGACGGTCAAGTGGGACATGGGTGCGATTTACATGTGGGATGATCGAAATGACAGTCTGAATATGGTGAGCTTCATTGGCTTTTCTGAAGATGTGGTGCGCCAGAAAATCACGCACAGACTGGGCGAGGGACTTATCGGTAAATCAGCCGAGTCTCGAAAGCTTTTGATTGCCGCGGCAGGCGAGCAACCTTCATCGGCGATGGAGCCTGATGGTGAGGGGATACCCGTCATCCAGATCAGTATTCCGCTGGTGACTGTGCCCGGACAGCTCCTGGGTGTCATGGAGATCGGAAGCGCTCAACCTAAGACGCTTGCTCAGAGCGAGCTGAACCTGCTGAGAACAGTCGCCTCCCATGTCTCATTGGCGATCGACAAGGCACAGCTTTACACGAAGGTCAGCCAGCACGCCGTGGAGCTCGAGAAGCTGGTTGCTGCCCGCACCGTGCAGCTTTCCCAGGCCATCGATGAGCTGTGGGTGGCGCTCAAACAGGCACAGGAAGCCGATAGGATCAAGTCACTGCTGCTGTCAACCGTTTCGCACGAGCTGCGGACACCCCTGGCAACTATCAAGGGGAATACTTCCTTGTTGATCCAACATCATAAAAAAATCCCGACGGAGACATTCATCGAGCATCTGAAAGATATTGACGAAGAGACGGACAAATTGACGGAGCTGATCAGCAATCTTCTGGAGATGTCGCGCATCGAGGCCGGGATGCTGCATATTCAATCTCACTCCATCGATTTGATAAAGATACTTGAGGACGCGGTGGAGGCTGCTCGCATGAGGCTTCGAGATCATGCGATCCGGTTGGAGCAACCTGTGCCTTCTCTCTCAGCTTATGGGGATGCCCGGCGCATTGAGCAAGTTCTGGCTAACCTACTGGATAATGCTGCCAAGTATTCTCCTGCCAAGTCATTGATTGAAGTTCAGGTAGAGGAAGATGATAGGCAGGTGATCGTAGCGGTGAAGGATCGGGGTAGGGGGATTGCCCCTGAGCATCTTGGCCGTATATTCGACCGCTTTTATCAGATCAGTGCCAGTCCCGATAGTGGGCGGCACGGCATTGGCTTGGGCCTGGCGATTTGCCGGGGCTTGGTGGAAGCCCAGGGCGGCCGTATTTGGGTCGAAAGCCAAGTTGGCCAGGGGTCAACCTTCTATTTCAGCTTACCGACGGTTAGAGACGATACCTTGCAGGAGGAGGAATAAGGTGAACAGGACGACTATTCTTGTGATTGATGATGAGCCTAAAATTGTTCGCTTTGTCAAAACTGCGCTTAGTCTCGGTGGCTATGATGTTCTGACAGCAGGAACAGGCCAGTTGGCTCTCAAGCTCTGCGAGAGCGAGAAGCCCGATTTGGTCATCCTCGATCTGGGCCTGCCTGACGTGGATGGCTTTGAAGTGCTGCGGGAAATACGCAGTTATACGACAATCCCGATCATTATCCTGACTGCGCGAGATGATGAGAAAGACAAGGTCAGGGGTCTTGAGCTGGGCGCTGATGACTATCTGACCAAGCCTTTTGGCATCCGTGAGCTCGAGGCCCGTCTGCAAGCGGTTCTGCGGCGTCTCAGCTGGTCACCCCAGCCAAGCGATCTGACTGAGTTTACCCTCCACAGCCTGGAAGTTGATTTCCGGCGCCACCAGGTGCGTGTATATGGCGAAGAGGTTCATCTCACCCCGACTGAATATGATCTGCTCAGGGTGTTGATACAACATAGCGGCCAGGTGCTGCTGCACAGCGATCTCTTGGGTAAGGTATGGGGGGAAGAATACAGAAACGATCTGGCGATATTGCGGGTGAACGTCTCGCGGCTTAGGCAGAAGCTGGAGGAAGACCCCCGCCAGCCGCGTTACATCTTGACCGTGCCTGGTGTCGGTTATACGTTAGCTACTGATTAACGTGGCCAACCGAACCGCTTGCGTTTGTTGTTTGGGAGACTTTCTGGCCGGCGCTCTCTGTTTTTTTCATCCTCGGGAGTATGGACAATACGCATGTTCATGCGCAGTGCGCCCAATTCAATCGTATCGCCGTCTGTGAGTGGAAAGTCGCGGCCAGGAGCCAGGCGCTGCCCGTTGACCCAGGTGCCGTTGGTGCTGTTCTGATCGATAAGATAGAGGCTGCTCTCAGCCGGCCTGACCAGGGCATGACGCCGCGATACTCCGTGGCGCATGGCTCCGTAAGGTGCCAGATCCAAATCCGGTTGGAAGGCGCTCATCGGATCGGCCCTTCCCATGACCGTCACGCGCCAGATATCCAGACCCACTGTGCTGGCTTGAGGTCCTGAAACGTGAAGCAGTATACGCCAGGCCGGTCCTGAACGTTCAGCAGTAATGGCTTCTGGCGGCGGTGATGGCTGAGTATCTTGAGCCGGCGGTGGAACGACAGCCTGACCGACCTCCGGATCTTCCTCAAGTGGCTGGCGTGGTTGGTTGAGTGGTTTGGTTACCAAACGAATGCCCTCTCACGTGTATCCGCGCCACCTCTCATGGTGGGCATCATGCTGTGTCAAACGATATACAAACCTTACGCTAACCGTATTTGTACACCGAAGCGCCTGAACAGGCAAGTTTTTGGACGCTGCGGTTGTAGCTCGGTCGACGGTTTTGTCTCAAGCAACTCTCAAGAAGTGTTGGTGATTGTTATGGTGGATATACCTGCCAGCCGAGCAGGAAAGCAGAGAGCAGATCATCTACGGATATCCCCAAAAGGGATCGTAAGAGACGCGGTGGGGAAGGGGTATGGCGTATTTGGAGCAAGGGTATTGGTGACAAGTTAAGCCAACAAGCGTTCTGTCAAGACCTGATTAGGAAACAAGATGCCTGTTGACCTCACCCTACATGTCGCTCTGCTGTGCATAGCGATCCTCGTCCCTCTCCAAATTGGAGAGGGACAGCGCCGCTTTCTCAGTCCATCACCCTGGTAGGGTGAGGTCATAAGGGCACTTCTCCCCGATGACACCGCCCCGATCAGCGTCTATATGCAATATTGCTCAGCCCTTAGCTTTTAGCTTCCAGTCTTCGATCTGTGACTTGTAAACTCAGACTGGCAACTCGTCAAGTCTCACGTTTTACCTATTTACCTTTTACGCATCACTCATAGCTACGTTAGAGAGCGCCAAGTAGCTGAGTAGTAACCATAGCCCATCGAAAAGCGCCTCTTGACGAACCTCGAAATCTCTTAACTTGTCACCAATAGAGCAAGGGAATGTCTTGTGAGCTCCTTTGAGCCAATACCGTCTTATCGGGCGACCAGTACTGGACAGTTTACCAATCTCCACAATGAGCTGAGCAACTTATCCTCTGGGGAGCGCTGTAGTCCGTTGTTCGCTTTGCCGGCCATTACAACCACCAATTCATATGATTGCTCATCCAATTCTTGCTCCACCTGCCAGGCTGGCTCACCCTGCCGGATCTTTATGTCAGAAGGGATGCACCATTGTGCAAACCGCTGATTGGCAAGGCGCAGCCAGCTACCCATCTCGGTGTTGGGCGATAGGAGGGCTTCAATATAACCGTCATGATGGCTGCTGGGTATGTGTGGTGTGACTAGAAGCTGTGTAACACCTATATCGCCAGACTTTGCCAGCTTGAGGACCCAGTTGAGGGCTGGCTCGTTGATCTCGTTGCAGCATGTTAGCAAGAGGATTTTTCTCAGAGGCCACACAGGGTGGTGGATGACCAGCAGTGATGTTGATAGCCGATAGGTAATTTGGGTTTCGAGGGGACTAATTACTAGCCTTGCAAGATCAGGTTTTACCTTGCTCATTACAACCAGATCGCAGCCGGCTTGCTCCGCATCTTCCGGAAGGACGCGGGATTGTGTTTGGATCGGATTGACTTTCAGTCGCTCACTTACCGAGGTTGCATATTGCCATAGGTCGTCCGGCGTATATAGTGTGTGGTGATGGTGATCGTAGACCAGAATGTGCAGTGGTTGGCGCTCGGGCAGCTGCCATACTTCGGTAAGCAGCGTGTCAATAGCTTCCTGATCTCCTTTGATGATGTAGGGTCTTGTACCCAATGCTTCACAGATAGCGGAGTAAGCAGACATATCGTCTGGGTCGGCCAGCGCAACCGTCATGTTACCTTCTTGTCCTGCAATAGGCAGCGCATGATAGCGAAAAGCCACTTCTGAAGGAAGGCGTTGAGCCAGCTCCGGGCGGGTCGTTAGGCTATCCAGGTGCAGGTACTGTTTCTTAGACATACTGGCTATCTCCTGCCGCGTTATAAATCTATCACCCCTGTTGTTTCTTGATAACGCAAGCCGTTCAGGATGACGGCTATGGCGACAAGGTTGTGATAACCCTCTGGTGACAACAAGCACTGTCCTTCGATGTGGAGTCTGTTGTCATCAGGGCTGTTGGCCTAGTACAGCTGGGCGCAAATAGACCCGTAGTTAACGCTCCTTTCCTGCCCAACTGCTTAAATGTTTTGGGACAAGCTATAACTGCCTATATCCCTAAGGAATGGCGATTAAATAACTTGCCCCTAAGAGCCTGCAATCCGGATTATGG
>JAFGMS010000126.1 GCA_016927375.1 Anaerolineae bacterium | reverse complement strand
GTGTTGCATCCTTGTCTTCCAAACGCAGATGGAAGGCCCGCCGCACGCTTGAGCAGCAGGGAGATGCAGCAGCGAGAAGGTCGAGAGAAAAAGCGTAGAGGACGCGGGCCCATCGAGGACGAAGCGCGCCGGGAAGAATGCCGGGGCATGAGAGAGAGGCCCCATGAGCCGTGTGGCTCTTGTTGTATAGTTGAGAATTATGTCTGTGTATTTATTACTCGACTTTATCCATTTGCTGGACAGACGAGAAAGATAGGTTACGATCAGGATACGGGCAAACAAGAGGAAAGTGATGAGACTAGGAAAAGCCCTGTCTTGCTCTCCACTAGGTCGGGGGAGTAGAGCGCTCGACAACGGTGATGGACAAGCCAGGCTTGCCATTTTCTAGATCGTCTCTTTGCCTACATTTCAATCAGCGGAGGCCTGATCCGACCCGCCAGGCCGAGTTCAGGTTTCTGCGTAGAATTGAGACTGGCTGCCAATGCTGGTTGGCTGCGTGTCTGTTGCTTCTGTCGGCCTGAGCGGGTCGGACAGGCTGCAGCTGAGGCCGCATCGAGAGCACCACCAGGATCCAGCCGACTTCTCTATCTCAAATCATGTTGAGTGTGGCTAACATCGGTTTGGAGAAGCGAACGAGCGGCCGTTACATTTGTAGTTAGGGTGCCGTCTAAAATGGGTGTTTGACGTCAAGCCAGGATGTTGATATACTGATTTTACCTAAAGGGAAGCGGGGCGGGCTGAAACCTCAGCGGCTCCGTTTTTCTTTTTGTTTGTGTAGCTATATGGCAAATTGGCTGGCAGCGATGTTATGCTCGCTTCCGGCCGGCGCTAGGTGTCTGGCGTGACAGAATTTGCTACCAACAACAACTGTCCTATTTGAGGGCTGTTCCGGAGAGAGCCACAGCGCTAGACTAACATTCAGGAAACTCCACAAGCACCCCACATACGTAGCTTGACCATCAACACAGAACTCCACAAGTGTAGACGAACAGACCACACATACACTCCACATACGTAATCCGCACAAACACCACCAGCACACATATACAGCAAATGCGGACCCACATATAACTACACATTGACATGTTTACGCCTTGTAAGTTACAATGTGTAAACACATACGTAAAAACACGCACCTACACATACGCTACACATAAAGGGAGGAAGGCAAAAATGGCAACAGGCTCAAATAGCGTTGTGGTTCTTGATGCCGGAAATAGTGATATCAAAGCAAAGACAGCCGGGCAGGAAGAAAGGTTTCCCCATGCCCTCTTCGAATTGCCCGAGATCGAATACGAAAGAGTGATGGCCCAGTCGAAGGGAAAACCACCCGAGGGATACACACGGGTAAATGGAAGACCCTACGCCTGGGGTAATCTGGCTGAGAGAAAAGGCACTGTGACACGTCTGTCAGGTGCAGCCCGCTATACAAAGGAGTACTACGGGATATTGGTAGGCATCGCCCTATCCCAGCTTTACTCTCGCGGCGGTGACGTCAGCCTGTTCGCCAGCCATCCTCCCGGCGACGCACAGTACGCCAACGATCTGCTGAAAGCAGCCCTGGGGACCTACCACATCGAAGTTGGCGACCACGAGACATCCTTTCGGGTCGTTGACGGGAGCACCTTCGACGAACCGGTTGGCGGCCTGATGAACGTCATGCTAAAAGACAACGGCCAACAGTATGCCCGCACAGATATCACCGACGGGGACACCCTGATCATCGACATTGGCGGTCTGACCACCGACCTTCTCAGTGTTGCCGTGGGTGGCCAGGTAGACTATGCTGTCAATGCCAGCGCCGACGTCGGCATCCGCCAGGTCCTGGACTACTTCTGGTCCAGCTTGCGCGGAACCTACAAGAGCGAACTCAAAGACAGCAAACGGCTGCCCACCGACAGATTGGGCCAGGCACTCCATGAAGGCCGGATCCCGATTGGCGGGAGAACCTACCCATGCGAGAACGAGGCTAGCGAAGCCGCCAACATCGTGCTCAACCAGATTGGTCAGCTGTACAAGGACGTGGCTGGTGGTCCGGCCCGCTGGGACACCATCATTCTGACCGGTGGTGGCAGCGCACTGCTGTGCGACCGGCTGATCAACGAGGTCCTCAACCACCGCAACGTGCTCTTGGCCGAGAGAACTGACGAACTGGGCTATGCCAACGTGCGCGGCGGGCTCAAACTGTGGCGCTTCTATGAAGCAGAGGGGGTGGTATGAGAGGAACCAACGGCCACTCAGAAAAGGGATACGTATTTACATTCCGGCTGAACCCAGATCACCCTCACGAGAAAAAGGCTCTCAGGTACCTTCTCAGGAAAAAGGAAGAAAACGAGGGGAGTACTCGCAAAGTGGTAGGCGACGCCTTGCTGCTGGCAGCAGACAACGAGCAGCAGCTGCAGGAGATCGCCGAAATGCAGCGTCGGGCCCTATCTATCCTGGAACGGCTGGAAAGCGGCAACATCGTCGTCAATAACAACGGTGGAGCCCAACCGGAGCCGGAGGAAGAAGGAGCAGCGCTAACCGAGGAATTCAAGGCCGGGCTAATGAAGATCGCCAGGCCCAAGCTGAAACTTGAAGAGCTGTATATCGAAGACGAGTGATGTTCAGGGAGAGCAGAGATGGCAAAAGCATCTAATGCCGCCAATGACCAAAAACGCTTGATCAAGATCGTGGTGGCATCTCACAAAGGCGGCGTGGGCAAAACAACCACGACCGCGCAGCTGGGAACAGGGTTAAGCGACGAGATTGTCTCTCCTGAGTTAGGCTATGTCTTCCTGGTCGATGGCGATCCGCAAGGCCATCTGGGGCAGTATCTGGGGATCGGCTCGACCGGCGATTTCGCAGACGCTTTGCTCGGCAAGAAACCCATTCCAGACTGTCTGGCCCCCATAGAAGCCTACTCCCGGCTGCTGGTCATGCGCGGCAATGAAAGCACCTGGGAGATGGAGCGCAAGTTCATCCAGACAGAGGGCAAGAGGGGGGCACAGCCGCTATCCAAACGGCTCGACGCGCTTTTCAATATGTTCGTCGACATGGTGGACGACGACAAGATGGCCCTGGTCATCATGGACACGGCGCCAAGCCACTCGGAGATACAAATAGCGGCTTTGATGGTGGCCGACTACATTCTTTGCCCGTTCGTTCCCTCGCTCGGCGGCGAGATGGGCACAGTCTCGATTTGGGAATGGGTACGCGCCCTAAAGAACGACACACAGGATGGCAGCAAAGGATTTGCGGTCCTTCCTCAGATGTACGACCGGAAGGACGAATTCCAGCGCCGGGCCATGGCCACTATGCAGCATATCGTAGGTCCGCGGGTCCTACCCGGCATCCCATACAACTCAGCCTTGGCCCGCATCATGGATACCGGCATGACGGTCTGGGAGATAGAGCCCCTGGACAAGAGCCCAGCAGCGCCGGCAGCAGCGCGATACACGCAGGTGATGGAACATCTGGCAAAAGAGCTTGGGCTGACCATTAAGCACAAAAGGGAGAGCAAATGACCGAGAAATCTCTACAGCTACCACCATTCGAAACCAATCTAGACGACGTGAAACAGGTCAAAGAAATCCGAGAGGAAGCTATCGCCCGCCAAAAGGACAAACCCAGCAGCCAGGGAAAAACATCGAGACGCAAGACCTACAAATCCGACAGGGAACGGTGGAAGCGCATGGTGACCATCACCCTCCCGGAGCAGTCTTCCTACGATTTCCTCAAAGAGACCGCCGAAAAAATGAGCAAGGAAAGAGGGGTCGAGATTACGGTCACCCGTCTGGGAATACTGGTCATGATGGCCGGCATCCAACTGCTGAAGGCCGGCAAGCTAAAGCTGTCTACGGAGCCAACCGAAGTCGAGAAAATGGTGCTCAAACTGGTTGACGAGGACTAAACTGACGCATAGTACAAGCCGGAGCGGCTGTTTGAAAATGCGCTCTGGTTTGTCTCAATCCGCTCTCCCAAACTTGCTCAAACCTACACAAGTCCGGGTCAGGAACTATCATGTTCCTGGTTTAATTCATCTTGACGGTGTTGCAGACATTCCATCTGCGACCGCTATGCCCTCCAGAAGCGTTGGGGCTTGAGAGTCCCCTGCTCCCGTAGGCACAACCCGCCAAGTACATCGGTTGACGACAAACATCATCCGATGGCCTGAGCGAGGCACTATTTGTTCTCATACACAACGCAGTCCATGCTGCGCCGAATTCTCGTCCCGGATTTTGCGCGCTAGATCTGTGACGATGGAACCTCCAGAACCTGCAAACTATGCCTTGACCACGAAGCTCACCTCGACCGGCCGCTGGGCCACCTGGCTGAGAGTGCGAAGGATAACCTTTTTGAGCCGCTGTGCAAGCCAAGCCTGGGCACGTTGGCTGCTGACCTGGACGACATATATTGGCTTGCCATTTACGTCCCTGTAGTCGATCAATCGGGAATAGCGTAACCAGCTGTCGAAGGCCTCTTGATCCATTTGCAGCCGCAGCTCGCCGTAGGCTGTCTTCCAGATGGCGGCCGGCGATGTCCCCCGACCATCCAGATCCTGGTGGACGCTCGGCGGATCCGCCTGGTGCGAAGGCTCAGCGATCACCGTCTGTTGCGCCGGTATCTGATCGTTCTGCAGCCGGTACCAGCGGCCTGGAGACGCCTCAATGTGCTCTCTGAGCCGGTCGACCAGCAAGCCGGTAGGGCTGGCTACACGGGCGCGATTGTGCTTGATGTAGGCAATCCAGACTTCCACCCGCTTGGTGGTCACCCATGGGTCGGCGGCCAGCTGAACGGCCTCCTTGCGGCCGACACCGAAATCGAGCAGCGCCTGCAGCGCCGGCATGCATGGATGGCTGCCGGCCTGCTCGGGCCCGGCTGCTTCCGGATGAGTGTGACATGTGTCTTGCGGCACCTCGATGTGAGCGCGCAGCCTGGAGACCAACATACCTCTGGGATTGGTGAAGCTCTCGGCATGCCGCTCCAGGTAGGCAATCCAGGCATCTACGCGCTCCATGGTCACCCACAGGTCAGCGGCTAACCGGGCAGCCTCCTTCCGACCGATCCCAAAATCCAGCAGCCTTTGCAGCACTTCTGATGTCTCAGCTCGTGCCTGGGGCTGGGCCTGGGTCTCGCCAATGGTTGCGAGAAGACCGATCAGGTCGCCCATGCCTCTGATGCGCCGGCAGTCGACGATCAACCGGCCTCTCTCACCCTTCACGGCCGGCCGGCCGGTCAGCAGGATCGCCAACGCACGGCCCTCCTTGGTGTTGGGCAATTGCAAAAAATGCCCCTTCAGTCGAATGCGCCGGCCATTGAGCTTGCCGAGGACGCGAGAGCTGCCGGCGCCGTTCCCCCTAACAACCCCCTCTATGTTGTTGTTTGTTGGTGTTGATGTCCAATCTTCACCAACACCAATAACAGCAACAGCTTTTTCAGGTATAAGTCTCTTCATCTCCATAATCAACCACCTTATATGATGTCGATTTTTGTCCGGGTCATCGTTTGCGGTCCGGTGTCTCATAGGACCATATCCCGAATCGCCGTGACTGGCCCTCCAGGAAATACAGATAGTCTTTGGAGCGCCCGAAAGCAGTCCGAAAGGCGTCAAGCCGGGTGAAGTTATGACGCTCAAAGTTCTCGCCCTGATCAGACTGTCCGCCGGCACTGGCCACGACGGGCGAACCGTCATGACCGGTGGAAGCACCACCATCAGCGATGATGGGGCTTCCACCATTTACACCAGCTCCGTCTATCAGACGATTGAGCTTGTACTTGCGTCCCTTCGAAGTGGGCTTGCGCCAATGGTCCTGCGTCTTATAGGTGTTGGCTCGATAGAAATAAACGTAGCGCCTGCCGGCGTATTCGCCGATCATGAAACTGACGGTGAACCTGTGAAGCAGCTCGTCATAGCTAGCCTCAGAGGGGATCTCGAAAGTCCCCATATTCTGGTGCTTGGAGAGATCGGCCGCTATCATCCACTCCTGCAGCGTGCTTCGAACGCGTCCCCAGGCGGCCTCAAGTACATTCCAGGAGACGCGATACTCGTGGCCCTTGTGGGTGCCTATCCAGCCCTCAAAACAGGCGGCGTAGAAGGTCAATGAGGAGCTGATGACAGCCTCCAGATCGACCATCCAGGCATCCCGCTCCTTCTCGTTCGGGTCGTAGAGGCCATCGGTCTGTGCGCACTCGCGGAGTTGTTTGGCTACATATTCCTGGGAGGCAAACCGGATGCGCCGGTCCATTCCCTCTCCGGTGGTATAGTGGATGAAAATCCCGAGACCTTCGTTAATCAGCCGGCGCACCGTTTTGGGCGACCAACCGGTTAGCTCGACGATCTGCCCAACCGTCACCCAGCCACGGCCCCCGTGAAAATTGTTGAGATAATGGCAAATGACCCACAGCCGAAGCTGTGAACCAAGCCCGGCGGAAATGGCCAGCCGGCACAGCACCGGCCAGATACGAACCAGCTTAGATTGGTCAACGTCCTCGGGGATGGGCATAACCGGCGACGCCGGCAATGGCGGCAATGCCTGCTGTTGAGGCTGTGCTTCCTCAAAAGATCCACAAGCAGCAGAAGCAGCGCGCCGCTGTTCCACTTTGTCGCGAAACGCGGCCACAATGGCTGCCAGGGGACGGTATAGGATGCCCATCAGACCTCACTACCAACAGAGGGTAGGGGGCATCGAGCACCACAGACATCGACAGAACCATCGACGCCTGGTATGGGGTACACCCAACCTGTATTGTCGGTCCGGATGCCGAAAACCTCGGCGGTTCGAGTCGAGATTCGACGACTCTGTAGGTTCGCATGACGGGTGATGCTCATTTAGCCCACTTTCTGGTGGGCCTGGGGAATTTGAGTGGAGACTGTTTTTTTGGGCTTGCCTTGTAAGATTTTCTCTTGTATACTTACAGGCATAAGGCGAAAATAAAACTCGCCGCCTAAAACAGCCGCCGCTCTTTCCCCCAGGCTTGGCAAAGATAACCAAGGGAAGAGCGGTCTGTTTTTATGGCCCCCGTGAGAGCTGGGGCTGTTTCTTTCCTTCCGATATTGTATGATAGATGCTTTGTTTCGTCAATAAAGCTGGGGGCCACATGGCTGTCATCAAAACCTCCGTGAGAAACCCTTGGCTTCAGCCATAGGGAGCTAACACCTAGCTATCAAAGCAGCCTAAACTGCTCGCCTGTCGTGCTTGCCGTGAATGACGATGGCTATACCGGTTGTTTTGGAGCATAGTCAAGGCGGCTCACCAAAGTGTCTTAGGTTCTTCGTCGTCCGGGAGCGCAAAGGCTGTGGCCAGCCCATCGGTCGGCTTGCCCCTGCGAACCTCTTGCCCATGCCCAGCGTCGCCGACATCGAGGGGCACTTCATCTAGGGTGTCGGTCTCTGCATTTGCCTTTATGGCCTCACTGTCAGGAGCGACCTCAGCAACCTCCAGCTCCTCGCTCTCCATCTCTTCGAGCAATGCAAGCGGATCGGGAAAGGCAGCCTCTCCCTCCTGCTCAGCCCGCAGTAGAAATTCCTC
>JAFGMS010000125.1 GCA_016927375.1 Anaerolineae bacterium | reverse complement strand
ATCCTCCTGCCAGGTCCGGTAGATGAAGGTCACAATAAGCAGCCCGCCGGGGATCAGCGCCCACCATGATCCCAGCGCCAGCGGTAGGCCTATAAAACCAGCGATAACGCCAGTGTACATCGGGTGCCGCACGTAACGATACGGGCCGTTGGTGATAACATGGTGCTCGCGATCATCTTGAATACGCCCTACGCCGCTTGCAAATGTGTTCGTGTGGAATACCCAGGGCAGTACTGCCCCGGCGACTGCCAGCAGCGCCCAACCAGCGACACGCGCCCATACCGGAACAGTTGACCAGCCAAAGCGCCCACTATCCACTGTGGCAACGACCAGCAAGTTCAACTCCAGTATCACCATCAACGGGATAATCACACGTTCATAGGGCTGGTTACGGTCGTCGTCATCCTGCTGGCGCTCACGCGCCAGCTCCGGGTCGACGTTAGACAGCCACCCGAACAGTGCCAGGCTATATACAGTGAAAACCCCCAGAAATGTCCAGCCCGCCATCCAGTCCCAACGACCCGCAAGCAGCGCCATAGCCCCAACCAAAATAGCCAACGTCACAATGACTTTGAGGAAGTCACCGGGACCGTACAGAGGCTCTCTATCCTTACGCAGCTCGGATGTATTCTCAGTCATAGCCCATCTCCTACCAAATACCCGGCAGCAACCGGTAGCGTGTTTGCTGTGCATATTCCGCATAACCGGGAAGACCAGCTATGAGGAACCAATCCTCCTGCCAGGTCCGGTAGATGAAGGTCAGGATAAGCAGCCCACCGGGGATCAGCGCCCACCATGACCCCAGCGCCAGCGGAACGGCGATTCCCATCAGGCAGATGGCGGCATACATCGGGTGGCGTATCACGCGATACGGCCCGCTGGCAACAACGCGATGCCCTCGATCATCCTGAACACGAGCAACTGCGCTGAGGAACGGATTGCTGAACATCACCCACAGATTGAGAAGGATATAGATCCCGAGCAGTGCGAACCCAACCACCTCTACTCCCACCGGGACACGCGACCATCTGTATCGCCCTCCGTCAAGTGCTGCTACTACGATCAATGCCACGTGGGCCGCGCCCACCCAAATGAGAATGACCTGCTCATGCAGGCTGCCCGGTCTTGCAATTGCCCGGACACGTTCGCTGCTTAGCCCTGGCATGTGGCGAGCAATCCAAAGGCCGGTGCCAACAAGATAGGCGATAAATATCCCGGACACTGTCCAGCCCTCAATCCAGTTCCATCGCCCACCGATCATCAGCAAGGCGGCGCTGAATACCAGCCCGATCAGAGCCGTGAAAACCGGGCGAAGCTTCCCCAGCCGATCTGGCATGGTCTCGCTTTGTTCTTCTCGGTCCATAATATCCCCTCCGCGCTCCATAGGTGTCAACTTAAGCCCAATGTCATCCTTTTCGCTACGGCTACTGTCATTCCCGCGAAAGCGGGAATCCACTTGCCTCACATCTGTTGTCGATGTGCAAAGTCGAGCTAAGGGTTCAACAGCATCTCGGAAGGTAGTGCTATGTCCAGATCGAGCTGTGCCCGGATTATCTTATCAGTTGTTTGTAGCGTTTCCTTTGTCTCATTATCCATTCCATCATGGTAAACTACACTCATATTGGCGTCAACCGGCTAAATCGAAATGCGCCCAACTCGATACTATAGGAATTTCCTTTTTTGCCCTGCTTGGGAGATCTGGCTGGTCCTATTTACCTCCATTTTTATCGCAACCCATCTCTCTCATCTGCCCGGGAAATGGATAAAGTCGAGTAAAAGCTAATAGTCAAGAGCTGACCAGAAAGGAATGAGATGAAAGACAGAGCAGAAATAGCGACCTTGAAGTTCCTGGCAGGATACAACTGTGCCCAGTCAGTGGTTTATTCTTTTGTCGACGATCTCCAGCTAGAAAAAGAGACGGCCCTGAAGATAGCTTGTGGTTTTGGCGCCGGCATGGGCCGGCAGCAAGAAGTCTGTGGTGCCGTGACCGGGGGGATCATCGTTCTGGGGACCAAGTATGGCCGGGGCGAAAATGACGAGAGAGCAGTGGCAGAATTGAGCTATCAGAAGGTTCGGGCTCTGATCGATCAGTTTATCGAGAAAAACGGTACTCTCGCCTGCCGAAACCTGCTTGGCGGCTGCGATCTGCTGTCAGAAGAGGGTCAGAAGTCTTTCAGGGAGAATGATTTGCTCAATAAGGTCTGTACACCATGTATTCGGAGCGCAGTGGAAATTCTCGAAGGCATTATGGATGCGGACTGACCAGATAATTTATCAGCGGCAGTAACTACTCAGCTATATGGCGTGACGTGCTGATAGTTTTGAGCGCTGGGCGACTCAACATCAAATCGCTTGAGTGATGAGTTTTCGTTCACAGTTGACAGTTCACAGCCAAAAGCTAATAGCTGAAAACTGCCCGCTGCGAGTTGAGTAGTTGCCGGCGGCTTTCAGTATCGGCCCACCGTATGTCCTATGAACTGAGATGGTATAATAGTAGCCACGAAAACACTTGCTTCTCACTCTAGACAGGTGTTCTGCCTATGCTGACGCTGGTACGTGCCCTGGTGGACTATGAGCTTGACCTGCTCCAGATCATCGCCGATCAATGGGATGTCGATCTGCTGGCCACTGATCGCGCCGTCGCCGCTGATGAGCTTGCGGCGGCAATGCTCAACCGGGAGGCGGTCGATGCAACATGGGAGCGGCTCGACGAGGATGAGAAGCAGGCACTCAACGAGCTGATAGCCCAACAGGGCCGCCTGCCTTATGCCCACTTTGTCCGGCGCTATGGCGATATACGGCCGATGGGACCGGCCCGCCGCGAGCGCGAGAAACCCTGGCTCGCCCCAGAGAGTATCACCGAGGCGCTCTACTACCGTGGGCTGATCGTCCGGGCTTTTGAGCAATCACCAGGCGGATTGCAGGAGTACATTGTCATTCCCAGCGACCTGCGAGAACTGATGCCTCAACCGGCAGCCGAGCATACCCACCCTGCACCAGGCTACGCCGTAGCACCTCCCGGCAAGCTCGTTCATGACCATCTGATGGCTCCTGATGATGTGAGCACCCTTTTGGCATATTTGTTAATACGCCAGACCAATGCCCATGATTGGTTATCTCAGGAGCGCATTGAGGTCATTGACAGGCATCTGCGCCGCAATGACGAGCCTGCCTACCGGGCACTGCTCACCCAGCTGCTTTACGATCAGGAACTCATCGCTGACGAGCAGATGCTTACCCAGACACACTCCCTGGTAGATAAAGAAAGATCCCGTCCCTGGCTCGAAGCACCACGCACTCACCAAATCCGCTCGTTGATCGAGACTTGGCTGAAATCATCCACCTGGAACGATCTGGCTTACACCCCCGGCTTGGAAGCCGATCACTGGCCGAACGACCCCTTCCTGGCCCGGCAAGCCATCCTCGCGATGCTCAAAGATGTGCCCGCAGAGATCTGGTGGGGCATCGATGGGTTCATCGACCACATCAAGCAGACCAATCCCGACTTTCAGCGGCCGGCCGGTGACTATACGGGATGGTATCTACGCGATGTTTCTTCCGGTGAGATCCTCCATGGTTTTGAGTACTGGGATGCCATCGAGGGGGCCTTGATTCGATTTATGCTGGAAGGGCCGCTCAGGTGGCTGGGAGTGCTGCGGATACGTTATGGGGCTTTCATCTTGACCCCTTATGGGCTGGCGCTTCTAGGCAGGGCCGAATGGCCTTTGCAGCCCGATCCCCAGTCTCACATCCGGGTGGACGAGCAAGGGGTGATCGGTGTCCCCGTCAACGTGAGCCGCTATGACCGCTTACAGATCGCACGCTTCTCATCCTGGATCGATACACCGCCACCCAACATTCAATCTTCCGGCAGACGACAGCTCCCCGATGTCATGGAGGAAGAAGGCACTTATTTCTATAGGCTGACGCCACAGGCCGTTGAGCGGGTTGCCCCCGAAGGGATCACCTTGCTGCGGCATATTATCCCCTTTTTGCAGCGACTGTCGGGCAACAGTCTGCCGGCCAATGTGGCACAAATGCTCGAAGCCTGGGAGCAGAGCCCGGCCGAGGTAATTGTGCAGGATGTCGTTATCCTTACGGCAAAAGATCTGAGTGTCTATGAACGGCTCAGGAAGAATGGAAAGATCAACCGCTGGTTGGGGCAGCCGGTCGGACCACAGGCCCACGCAGTCCGCCGGGAGGACTTCCCTGCTCTACTAAACGACCTGCGACAAACAGGTATCTTACCCCTCTTCGAAGGCCACGAGAAGGACGACTGGCCCTGAGAGTGATGGTATATGACTTATACTTTCAACGGCCATAAAGGCACATTTCTTTTTCGCCACAGAGGCCTCAGCGCCTCTCACCTATCGACCACGCTATTCTCGCGTGCTACCAAGGCCGCAGAGTTTTTCTTTATTTTTTCTCTGTGGCCTCGGCGCTCTTTGTAGTGAATCTACGTGCGTACCCCAAAAAGGCGAACCTACAGTAGGCACTGGAGGCAGAGCGTCATAACAAGACAAAACTATCCCCAGTTGGCAGGTGCCAGTGAACAGCTTCCGCGAGGTGATGAGTGATAAACAGATAAGCATTCAGCAGAAGTCGTATCCGTAAATCAAAGAGAACGTGGCGCTCATAGAGACCCCCCAAAAAATCTCCGCGATAAAAAAAGCTCTGAGTTTGTAAGTGGCTCAAGTCCGGCAAGAATCAAACAAAGCCGGCGTAATTGACCGGCTTCATACTTCGGTAGAACAAGAGGAGGCCAACCTCACCCTTAACGCTCAAGAGAGCGCATTGTTTATCGTGATATGATATAAGAAAAGCTTTTCTGTTTACCAAGGAATGCTATCTAGTAGGCATCCTCTTCGTCGTCATCGTCTATCCAGTCATCCTCGTCCCAGTCGTCATCCTCGTCGAAGTCCCCATCCAGGTCATCGTCGTCATAGTCCCAATCATCGTCATCGTCGTCAAAATCGTCCTCGAAGTCTTCGTTGTCCCATTCCTCATAATCCTCGTCAGAGTTGGGACCCAAAAGGTGAGGCATCAGTTCTCCTTCAAGCCAAATATTCATGCAGCTATTCTCCATTTTGATAGTATAGCTTTGAAGCCGGTAAACGCTGTGTCAACAAACATCCTTGGAGGTACTATCAGGATAAACCGATCAGCGAGTGCCCAACAGCTCATCCCAATACCTCCCACATAGGTTCATTGGTAAAAAGTGTCGTTTACGTAAACCGCCTCCTATAAACTCTATATCAATCAACCGACCGTGAAAGGCACAGGCTGATGCCGGATAAATGCTGATCCTAACACAAGCTGAAACAAGCGCAAATTGGCTCTAAAGTCTACCAAGACAACTTAGATGCTGTGTGCTCACAAGAAGTTTCAGTCTCAAGCCCTGGTGCCAGATTTTGCCACTCACCACGACAGCCTCATTTCCAATGCGATGAGCCTTCTCATTGATAGGTAATTCGCCCGTTTCACTATAGGCGGCGATGATTATAGTCCGCTTCTGCTAGGATGCAAGGAGAAAATCGCAATAGCGCATAACTGGTACCACAAAGATATCACGCGAGAATAGCTTGGTCGGCGAGATGCGGTGCTCTTATCCCTACCCAACGAACGATGGTCGTATTCCCTCATAAAGACTAAGCCACAAACCACCTCCTCGCTGGCGGGGAGGGGACGGCAACCAAAGATCGCAGGGGGGACCAACCAAGTGGCCACGCTATTTCCGGGTACTCCCACCACAAAAAATCATCACAAATATGTGAGTTTGATGATTGGGGTCGCCGGCTTCGAGATGTCTTTCTGGGCTTTCGCCTTTTTCGCTATCAAACGATTTCTCACCGCGGAGACCGCAGAGCCCACAGAGATTTCTTAGTTTTTCTCTGCGATCTCGGTTTTCTCTACGGTAAATCTGTGCGCACATACAAAAAAGTCAAAACTACAGGGATGGTTCACCGTTATGTGAAATGAGCCAAGTTATTTGCAAAACGCGTCATATTCGGTGTCTTATCCCTTCTCGGCGCTGTCATT
>JAFGMS010000124.1 GCA_016927375.1 Anaerolineae bacterium | reverse complement strand
TTAAAATCCGGCAAGTACGGGTGACAAGTGATGCTTTGCGTCACCCATATCCGTCACCAGCACTGAGTGTAATGTGACATTGTCAAGGTAGTTACCAAGAACTTTTGGCTGCATGTCTTAAACTATGCTTCTCTAAAGCCGGAATGCTCGATTTTGCTTGCTGCCCACATGCTCCTGCACTGCAATGCTATCAACATATCATGTTGCTTGCCAACTATTGACCACGGCTTCTCTACCGGATCGTCAGGGAGCCCCTGTTATGCCGGCCTTTGACTGCCTTCTTTCGCCAATGGATGCCCAGAGCGCCCGTCAGCTTGCCCCTCCCTTCAATCCGGGTAATACTTTGCTAGTACTTTGCGGCGGAAATCTGTATCCAGTCGAGAAGTGCAGCGCAAAGTACTCTATACAGTTGGGCAGAAATAGCCCAGCAGTATACGACCGCAGGTCGTCGATGTCTTTCATACCCAACTGTTTAAGTGTTTCAGGGCAAGCCATAACTAAGGGGTTACTTAGGCCCCGGAACACTAGTGCTAGATACCATGCACTTGAGATGAGAGAGGAATGAGCAATTGACCGGTGAAAAAGACGTTGGGCCGTGCGTGAAGCGATTTGCCGTTCTGCAGCTCTCCGGATGCTCTGGATGTGAAGTGGCGCTTCTTAACGCCGGAGAATGGATCGACCAGTACAGGCTGGTATATATGCCTTTGGTTGTCTCATCCCATAACATTTCACATGTAGACGTGTTACTTGTAACCGGCGGTATTCGCACTGATGAGGACCTTCATAACTTGCGCAGAGCCGCCCGGTATGCAGATCAGGTCGTGGCTGTTGGCACATGTGCCATCTCAGGAGGAATCTCCAGTCTGGGCGACCGGGACGATGTGCGAGAACTCTTCCTGGCCCAGGAAGAGCGGCGGCTCGTACCGCGACTGTTGCCCAAATGCAGCCCAATCGATACGGCTGTGGATGTCGATCTCTATCTGCCTGGGTGCCCGCCAACCCCCGAGCTCTTTCTTGCTGTACTCCAGATCTCGTCCGACTTCGAGCCGGGTAAAACTGTATGTCAGGAATGTGGCCGCAAGAAAGTCGCCGACATGCGTCCAAAGCACCTGCTGGGCCACCAGCATGGAGAGGTGCTCCCGGATATCTGCCTGATCAACCAGGGGTTCCTCTGTGTTGGCACATCGACGCGTGGTGGGTGCCGGGCGCTCTGTACGCGTCCGGGGCACCCCTGTGTCGGATGCCGCGGACCGTCGGATGCTTTTATAGAAGAAGGAACAGAGAAGTGGCTGAATGTTATCCGCCGTGTGTTTTCCAAAATGACGGATATTCCGGATGATGAGCTTGACGAGGCACTGCGCTCTCCACAGCTCTCCATGTTTCTGTTCCAATTTTCTGATTATTTCGATGCAGACCGCCCGCCGCGCAAGAAAGAAAAGGTGCTCTGAGATGGCTATACTCACATTCCCTCTCAGCCGGATCGAGGGTCATGCCCGCGTGGTGATCGAGACATACCAGGGCGAGGTCGTCTCTGCGCGCTTCGAGGCCATGGAAATCCGCGGGTTTGATCACTTTGTGAAGGGCGTGCCGGCCGGTCAGATGCCGATTATCGTTCCCCGTATTTGCGGCGTATGCTCAACGGCCCATCACATTGCTTCCATCAAGGCCTTGGAGGACATCTATGGCGTCGAGATACCTCCGCTGGCCCGCAAACTGCGAGAGCTAATGCTGCTGGGCCAGCTGATCCAAAACCAGGCTTCTTCGTTGTTCATATTCACCATGCCGGACCGCCTGGGCACAGACAGCATCCTCCAGGCCGCCGATGACAGCAGTTCCAACGATCAACCTGCGTCCATTGCCACGCAAGCCTTACGCGTGCGCAAGGCGGGCACCGACCTCATCACGCTGGCCGGTGGGCAGTTCATCCATCCCATCAAAGCTGTTGTTGGCGGGGTCAGCAGCGGCATCAAACCTGAGCAGGCAGAAGCCATGCGGGGCCAAATCGAAAGAACACTGCCTGTTGCGCGCGAATTGGTGGATCACTATTGGACGACATCGTTCGATCTGCGCGATCAGATAGGCACCTGGGGGGATGATGAGCCGGCTTATTACATCACCTCGATTGGTGTTGACCGGCCAGATTATTATGGTGACCGTGTCTTCATTATGACGCCCGATGGTAGGCCTGAAGCGCGTTTCCCGGCTCAGGAGTTTCGTAAGCATCTGGTGTTCGAAGATTCTGATTACAGTTACGCAGGCCAGACCAGCTACAAGGGCAACGTGATGCGCGCCAACAGCCTGGCCCGCACAAACATGGTCTCGGAGATGGGCACGCCGGGCGCCGATGACTATCTCACGCGTTTCGAGGAAGCCTTCGGGAGACCATCGCACGGTATTTTACTCTTCGATCTCTGCCGGGGCATTGAGTTGATTTTCGCTTTAGAACGTGCCTCGGAGATCTTGCAGGAACCGCTCGATACATCAGATACCGCCGTCTCCCATACACCGCGTGATGGAGAAGGGTTTGGCCTGGTCGAGGCGCCGCGCGGCCCGCTGATCCATCATTATGTCGTCGAAAACGGTAAGATTGCTGAGGCAGAGTTCGTTATCCCAACCGTCCACAACTCACGGGCGATTGAGCGCGCCCTGCGGGTTGCAGCCGAGCGTTACATCACGCCCGAGGCCGTGAATATGGAACTGGAACGCGCGGTTGGGCGTGTCGTGCGGGCCTTCGATCCCTGCCTAGCCTGTGCGACGCATTAGGGGCAGCAACAAGAATCGCGCAAAAGTAGGACCTTGGTCTCAACTAACCAGACAATCGAGCATAAAATCACCGTTCTTGGCACCCTGATTGATGCTCATGATGCAAGATGAAGCGCTTGT
>JAFGMS010000123.1 GCA_016927375.1 Anaerolineae bacterium | reverse complement strand
TCGCGAACTGCGTGTCATTCCCGCGAAAGCGGGAATGACAGTAGCCGTAGCGAAAAGGATGATATTGGGCTTAAGTTGACACCTATGAATTGGCTGTACTGAACATCCTCTACGCGATAAGGTGAAGCGAATGGAATGGTTGCTGCCTTCTGACGTGATGGTGAGCCAGGCGCTGCGGGAGAGCATCGGTGGGGACCCGCTGGTGGCAGATATCCTGGCGCGGCGCGGGCTCGATGAGCCCGGCGAGGTGCGGGCCTTTCTCGACCCGGCCTGTTATACGCCTGCCCCTCCCAGTGACATCCCCGACCTCGATACTGTCGCCCATCAGCTGATGGAGGCCATCCGGCAAGGCAAGAACATCCTGGTGTGGGGTGACTTCGACGTCGACGGACAGACATCGACGGCCCTGCTGGTCGATGCGCTGCGCGATCTCGGCGGCAAAGTCAGCTATCACATCCCGCTGCGGCTCGTGCACAGCCATGGCGTGCACGCCGAGGTGCTGCGAGACTACATCGACCAGGGCATTCAGCTGGTGCTGACCTGCGATACGGGCGTGGCGGCCCACGAGGCGGCTGAGATGGCCCGTGATGCCGGTGTGACGATGCTGATCACCGATCACCATACGCTGCCCGAGACGCTCCCCGATGCGCCTGCCGTGGTCGACCCGCAGCGTCTCCCGGAAGGGCACCCCCTGCGCGATCTGCCCGGCGTGGGCGTGGGCTACAAACTGATCGAGAAGCTCTATGAGCTGGCCGGCAGAGGCGGGGAGGAGCAGCGCTTCCTCGACCTGGTGGCGCTGGGCATTGTGGCCGATGTTGCCACGCAGCGTCATGATACGCGTTACCTGCTCCAACTGGGCATCGAAGCACTGCGTAACCCCCAGCGGTTGGGCCTTCAAGCTTTGATGCGCTCAGCCAAGGTCGATCCTTCTAACCTGTCGGCCGAGACCATCGGCTTCCAGGTCGGGCCGCGCCTCAATGCTCTGGGCAGGCTGGACGATGCCCGCCTGGCGGTCGAGCTGCTCATTACCGCCGATGAGATACACGCCCAGCAGATCTCCGCGCGGCTGGAGCAGCTCAATACGCGGCGCAAACAGATCGAAAGCCAGATCTTCGCCGCCGCGCAGGAGCAGATTGCCAGGGACCCGTCGCTGCTGGACTTCGATGCCTTGGTGCTCGACAGTCCGCATTGGCACGGCGGCGTGGTGGGCATCGTGGCATCCCGCCTGGCCGAGCAGTATCAGCGCCCCACCGTGCTCCTCATCAGCCCCGAGGGTGAACCGGCGCGCGGCTCGGCACGCTCGGTGCCCGGTGTGGACATCGTGGGCGCTTTTGCGGCTGCCGAACACCTGCTGATACGCTACGGCGGGCACACCGGCGCGGCCGGGCTGACACTCGACGCCGATTTGATCCCCCAGTTCAGGCGGCAGCTCTCCAACATCATCCGCGAGACGCGCGACCCTGATGTGGTCGAGGGTAGGGCAGTCGATGCGGTTGTCTCGCTGGGCGATCTGACGATGGCATTAACAGAGGAGCTCAATCGCCTGGCGCCCTTCGGCGAAGGCAACCCACCCATCACCTTGATGATCCCCCGGCTCAAGCTGGCGGCCGATGCGGTCTTTGGCGTCGGCGGGCGGCACCGCCGCCTGACCGTCGAAGACGAGCAGGGCACCAACGCCACGGTTATCTGGTGGCGAGGCAGCGATCACCCCCTGCCGGTCGATGGCTTTGACCTGCTGCTGGTCCCTCACATCAACGATTACAGGGGGACGCGCTCGTTGCAGTTGGAGTGGGTCGACAGCCGCCCGCTGCCCGGCGCGGTGGTCGAGACCGGGCCGCGCTACCAGCTGACCGACCTGCGAAGGGAAACCGACCCGGCAGCCACACTGCCGCCCGATGTCGCCGTCTGGGCCGAGGCAGCCGTCGATGATCTACCCGACGCTCTACAAGAAAAGGTGATTACCCGGGCGACCGCTGCTCCCAGCCGGACGCTGATCATCTGGACCTGCCCACCCGGTTCGCAGGAGCTGGCGCAAATGCTCGATAAGACGCAGGCACGAGACATTCATGTACTGGCTCGTGACGCTAATGCCAGTGTCCCAGGCGCGTTCCTGGAACGGCTGGCGGGATTGGTAAAATATGCACAGCACCATTATGATGGGGAGATATCGGTCCTCAAGCTGGCGTGCGCGACGGCTCAGCGCGAGGTGGTAGTGCGGCGGGGTTTCGAATGGTTAGCTGCCAGGGGACAGGTGAGTATCGAGTGGCTGGATGGCGATCGGGCACGCCTGACCGCCGGTGGATCACCTGACGAGGCTGCGCTTGAGCCGCTGCAGGACGCCATCAGAGCGCTGCTGGCCGAGACAGCAGCCTACCGGGCCTACTTCCGGCAGGCCAACCTGACATCGATTTTCAGGGAGTAGCACCCATACTTGGTGGATTTCAATCCGGCGGCATTGCACCCATGTCACATACGAGCCTGATGTGTAAGCTCATTGAGTATGTCGGTAGGACCCGGAAATAGCGTGGACAAGCCGGATAAGCCCGGTTTGGTGCTCACAACCTCACCCCTGAGCAGCGCAGCAGCTCGATACGCGATTTGCGTCCCCCTCAACGCTGTTGGCGTGCCATCGAATAGGGCTCATGTGCCTAGAAGCGGCGACAAGACCCGGCTGGGGCTGATCAGAATACAGGTCGTCTTTCACGAACTGAAAACCCGGACGGGGCTGCTGCCGGAGTAACCGGACGGGTTTCCCCTGTGGTAACGTTTGGAGTAGAATGAGCGTAATATGGACTGGTCCCTCCGCATCTTAGCCATGAAATAACATATTGGGGATGAGTTCTCTGGAACGGGGAGCTGGAAATGGGATGAAATCACTGTGACCGACCAGCTTCAAAGATGTGAAAAACATCGGTTTTTGCTCTGGCCTAGAACCTAAAGGAGGGAAAAGGCATGTTAATCAATATCATTGTCTGGCTCGTTATCGGGGCAATCGCAGGCTGGCTGGCCAGTCTGGTCATGAAAACTAACCGCAAACAAGGTCTTCTCCTGGACATCGTTGTCGGTGTCGTGGGGGCCTTTATTGGAGGCTTTGTCCTCAACCTCCTGGGCGTAGGTGGGGGTGTCACGGGGCTGAATCTCACCAGCCTCTTGACAGCTTTCATCGGGGCAGTAATTTTGCTGGCAATACTGCGCGTCATTCGCAAGGGCTAACCAAGGGAGCGCCCTTGTAACCAAGGGAGCGCCCTTGGCCAGTTACGGTGTGCAATGCAATAAGTTTGCGTATTTGTGCGCATTCAGCTAAGATGAGGCTAATTTACCTGTATTAGCAAAAGGAGATCTAACAATGGCTGATTACGAAGCATACTGTGTCAAGTGCAAGGCCAAGCAAGTGATGAAAGATGCCAAGATCGTCACCAATGCAAAGGGCCGCAAGATGGCGAAAGGTATCTGCCCCAAGTGTGGCACAAAAATGAATCTCTTTCTGAAGGGCTGATTTCCAGCCCAAAAGGTAGCGCCGCTGCCGCGAACCAGAAACCGTTAGATAGCAACAACCACTGGCATTGTCCAGTGGTTGTTGTGCGTATCATTGACTTGTTGTAGTCTGGCTGAGACAAGACGACCATGGAGTTGTGAACACACCTCTATCTGCGCGAGCTCTCCAAGACAAGGAAAGACCGTAATTCAGGGAGGAAGCCGAAATGCAAAATGCGAATATCTATTGGGTGTAATCGCTCGTTTTTACCGGGCTCAATTGCCCTGACTTGCCTGACCGAATATTCGAGGTGAAAGCGTATCTTCTCAAAAAAGGGGCTCAACGCGGAAAAGTGGGGAAATGTCATCCAAGTTTGCAAGTAGGCAAGTGAGGTATGCTAAGGCGGAATTCTGTAGGTTGGGTGGCAGCACGAGCAAGTCGATTTCTCGATTATTCTTCTCCTGCTCTACCGGCCGACCGCCACCCAACATGTCCACCAACCCCACTTTCCACAGATTTCAGATAGCATCCGGGAATAACATGGACAAGCCGGCCAAGCCCGGTTTGGCGCTCACAACCTCACCCCTGAGAGGCGTAAGCAGCTCGATACGCGATCCCCGCCCGGCGGAGAGGGAAGCGCCGCCGACATAGCTGTCGGCCAGCGTTGCAGGGGGTGAGGTTCAGCGCCTCTCGCCTGTCAACCATGCTGTTCTCGCGTGCTTCCCCACTCGTATCGTTCTCAAAAAACATGCAAGATCGTCTTTGGCTCAGTTCCGCATCGTAGTAAACCTGTGAGGTCTTCATCAACTCGTTTGAAACACACCCGTAAATGTGTCCAAGCCGGACTGATCTGCTATGCTTTTTGCTGACCGCTGATAGCTGAAAAGCAGAGTAGTTACAGATGCCCCTGAACGAATATCTAGAATTGATCGCGCTAAAACAAAGAAACCTGATAGAATGTAGGGGCATTTTCTCGGAGGAACATCAATGACGACAAACATCGCAGTCTTAGGGAAAGATCTTGGTAAACGTGAGCACTGGGCATGGTACATGTACGATTTTGGGAACAGTGCCTATGCCGCCGTAGTTGTGCTGGCTGTATATTCAGCGTATTTTCAGACAACGGTTGTGGGTGATGTAGAGGGGTCGCGCTTGTGGGGCATTGCCATTGCGATTGCCATGCTGGTTGCAGCGATTATCTCGCCTATCCTGGCCACCATTGCCGATTTCACCGCCTCCAAGAAACGTTTTCTATTCTTTTTCTCGGCCCTTTCATGGGTATCCACGGCTCTGCTCTTCTTCGTACAAAAGGGCGATATATTTTTGGGGATGTTGTTTTTCATCTTGGCAGAGATCGGCTATCGCTCCGGGCAGGTCTTTTACAATTCGCTGCTCCCCGAAATAACGACGCCGGAAGAGATGGGGCGCGTATCAGGGACCGGGTGGGCAATTGGCTCGGCGGGAGGCATCATTTGTCTGCTGATGATCTTGCCTTTTATTGTCATCCTGCAAAATCCTCTGGTTGTGCGGGCCTCGATGGCTTTTACCTCGGTATTCTTTGCTCTCTCGACCATACCGCTCTTTCTGCATGTTAAAGAGAATGGACACGCACAAAAGCTCCCAGCCGGCGAGAATTATATCTCGCTGGCTTTCAAACGGCTCCGGCGTACCATAAGGGCCGTCAGCCACTTTCGTGAGTTTGGCAAGTTCATCATTGCATTCTTGATCTTCAATGACGGCATCGACATGTCGATGCGCTTTGCGTCCGTCATTGGTGCTGTGCTGTACGGCATGGAGCAGCAGCAGCTGATCGTTCTGATCATTCTCGTCCAGGCCGCCAGCATAGCCGGCGCCTATTTCTTTGGGGTGATTGGCGAGAAGATCGGGTTCAAGAAAGCGCTCCTGCTCTCGTTGGGCCTTATGATTGCGGCTGTCACCTGGCTGATTTTCAATACGACTGCGATGGGTTACTTTGTGATCGCCTCTCTGGCCGGGTTTGCGCTTACCGGTGTGCAGTCGGTCGGCCGGACCATGGTTAGTCTGTTTGCCCCTAACGGGCAGAGCGCCGAGTTCTCTTTTCCTTCTTCGCTGTCGCAGGCAGGGCGTCTTCCGTCGTAGGGCCGGCTGTTTACGGGTTCCTGGCAGCAGGCGTAGCACTTCATCTGGTGCAGCAGGGGACTACCACCGCGCTGGCCTCGCAGATCGGACAACGCGCCGGGATTATCTCCATCAATGTCTTCCTGATTGTTGGAACGCTCTTGCTGCTGTTCGTCAACGAAAGACGTGCTCGGCTGGCTGCCGAACAGTACCAACCGGCGGCAGATTGATCGATGACGAACGATAACCCCAATCATATCCGCTATCCTCGTCACAGGCTGAGACGTTTTGTGCTCCGGCAACTGACCCGGCCTGCTTTTGCGCTGCTGACCGAGATCCACATCAGCGGAGCTGAAAATGTTCCCGACAAGGGCCCCCTGCTGGTTGTTGGGAATCACTTCAGCTTTATCGATCCGGTTGCTGTGCTGCGTATTGCTCGCTGGCCGCTGGAGTTTATGGCCGGTGCACACCCTCCCTATGCGCCGACACTCAGCTTGTTCATCCCAGGCCTATGGGATGTCTTGCCGCTTTACCGAGGCACCGGCTCTACCTATGCGATCAAAAATGCTGCCGCGGTGCTCAAGCAAGGCGGCGTGTTGGGCATTTTCCCGGAAGGAGGCAATTGGGCGGAGGTGCTCCGTCCGGCGCGTCCGGGAGCAGCCTTTCTGGCCTCGCTGACCGGCGCCCCGCTGTTACCCGTCGGTCTTCATGGACTAAACGATGTTTTTCCTCTACGCCTCGGCAAGCGCGCCAGGGTGACGATCAACATCGGTAAGTTGTTTGGGCCATTCCGAGCTACGGGGCACGGACGCGAGCGCCGCGTCCAGCTGGACGAAATCGGCCACGAGATCATGCGGCACATTGCCGATCTGATACCACCCGAAAAGCGCGGTCATTATTCTGATGATCCTGCCGTCCGCGCGGCTGCACAGGGGACGGAGGTCTACCCCTGGGCGGACAAAGTCGAGGGGGAGATCCTCAGAGAGGTACATTGACTAAAAGCATATAGCTTATGGCCTATGGCTTATAGTCGTTTGCTGCGCTCGCTGTGTTTGCAGGGCGCTTCCTACCAGTCGTTGAATGCTGCCTACCTGTTGCAACGTGCTTCCTATTTGTTGCACTGTGCTTCCCGGAACGCTGCCCTCGATGCCGTCACTTGTGTGATTGACGATTGAATGATTGACGATTGAAAAACAGATTGTTGCAACGACCAGGTAATTCAATTGTCACCTGTCTTGTTGTCCAGCACATCCACGCTGCCAGGCTGCCTGTCATTCCCGCGAAAGCGGGAATATCCATGTTTGATTGCTCAAGATCATCGTCTTTTGGCTCGACGTGGAAAAGTGGGGACTGTGCCCCAGGCCCTAAGGGTTTTCAAACCCCTTAGGGCCTTCCGAGGATCACGAACGAGTCCAGGAAGGGTCAGAAACGAGTCTAAACACGATCACAAACGAGTCTAAAGAGGTTTGCAAACGAGTCTAGACTCGTTTACAAACAAGATTAGAAGCGTTTCACGCTGCCACCAACCTACGGAATTCCGCCTTAGCATACCTCAACTTGCCCACTTGCAAACCTGGATGATATTTCCCTGCTTTTCCGCGTTGAGCCCAATTTGATATCCCAATCAGGCTGCCAATACTGACAATGGGTTGCTTGACGTTCTGCTTCAATCGTCAATCAGCCAATATTTAGATTGTCAGCGCATCATAAAGCAGGTCGATGCTCAGGTCGGGGCGCACTGTCTCTTGTGTTCGCAATGTCAGGGTGGCCGCCGCCACTCCTAATCGAACGCACTCATCCAATGGCAGATCCTCGATCAGACCGAAGATAATCGCTGCCGCCTGAGCATCGCCGGCACCAATAGAGTCAACGACATAAGTCTGGATGGCCGGGACATGCCCCTTTGTCTCTGCATCCGCGTAGACAACACCATGCTTACCCAGGGTGATAATGGCAACATCGACCCCCAGAGCAACCAGATGCGCTGCTGCCGCTTGTGCTGCCTCCCGATCTGCCTCAGCGAAGACATCCCCACACATAACCTGGGCCTCAGGTACATTAGGAGTAGCCATGTGGAGACGTGATAGATGAGGGCATAGGCGTTCAGCCAGCAGGTTAGATGTGGGCTCAGCACAAACAGGAACCTCATTCTCCTGGCAAAGGGTGAGCACCGTTTCAAGCGCTTCAGGGGTAAGGTTGGCATCGATGGCTACCACCCTTGCGTTCCTGAAAAGCGTATAGCGCTCCTCAAAATATGCTGGTGTCAGGTTGGTCAATATGCCCATGTCATCCATGGCAATATCCAACGCGCCGTCCTCTGCCAGCAGTGCCATGTAGGCCCCTGTCCGTTGTCCCTCTGAAATCAGTACTTCGCTGATGTCGATACCGCTGCCTGCGGCCTGCCCCAAAATCCGCGCACCGGCATCATCATCTCCGACGCTGGTGAGCAGCACAGTCTCGACCTCCAGACGTGCCAGATTCTCGGCGATGTTGCGAGCTACGCCTCCCAGACTGCTTTGGATGACCCCTGGGACAGAACTGCCGCGTACCAGGGCAGTTTCGGGACGACCTTTGACATCCAGGTTGGCTGCTCCAATGACCAGTACATGTCCTTCTTCCTTCACGGGTTCCCCTCCAAAATACATTCTGGCTGATGTTTTTCGTCCTGGTCATGGGCAAGCCATTGCTTTGCTTACCGGCCAGGCTCCAACAAGACTGGTTGGCCGCCTGTGATCGAGATCTCAGACGTGCTTAGCTCGAAGCCTCCGTGGCTGGATTCTGTTGCGAATACTTCCAGGTCGCCACGCGCCAGCAGCAAGACAGGCTCATTTCCCGACAGCAGATGGACTTCACCGGTGCCATACTCATGTTCCATCACGTTGATTTCGATACGCAGTGTCTGGCCTGGGCCAACCCGAATATCGAGCATTCCATCTTGGTTGGTCGTCATCTCTCCCGAGTTCTGGTCGATCTCTACCAGGAAGGTCTTATTAGCCCAGGGTTTGCCGCCATTCTCGAAGAGATAGATTCCCAGTCGAGACGATCCCTGGCCCAGCGGTGTGAAATAAAGCTGTGTGCGGTAAGTAATCTGTTCCCAGCCGCCAGAACGCCAGAATGGAATGTATAAAAATCCGGCCATGTCAGTTTTCCTCCTTTGAAAATAGCAACGAGTGCCGGGCAACGAGTCAAAAAACTCTATGCCCACCAGGCCTGTCATTCCCGCAAAAGCGGGAATCCATACGTCACAATCTCCCGCAAGCTGACGGTATTCAACTGTAATGCAAAGCTAAAGTTGATACCTGTTGAGTCATTCTCCTGATAGCAAAGTGAATGATGGGTGATAGGTGACCGGTTACCGCTTACAGTTTACAGTTGTTACTGCTCAGGTGCAAAAGTAAAGTGGCGAGAGACGAATAACAAGCAATCAACATGTTGTGTGTTTACCCTGCTTCAGCGTACCTCAAGAATGATCAAATTTGGACAGATAGGAGGTAATGTGTACAATTTACCTCCCAAGCGGGAAGCAAATCAACATGAATGATGTTGAGGATGCTGCGCAAGTAGTATAAACCATTCATCTGTATGCTGCCCATCTATCCTTGAATCTGAACAGATCTACATAGCAACTGTGGGAATCCTTTCACGCAAAGCTAGTCTTTTCGGGAACAGGGCGATTTAGCGCAACATAGTGAAATCTTCTCGCCATTTTTGTGTGTCTTCATAGATTTATCCTTGTACTCTCTATAACACTCACTCAGGAGGACAGAATGGCTAATCAGAATGGCGGCGAGCTCAACCCCTTCAAGATTGCACAAAAGCAGCTCGATAAGGCTGCTGCTGTGTTGGGGCTCGACCCGGCAATTCATGCATTTCTGCGCGAGCCTCTGCGCGAGCTGCATGTCACGCTGCCGGTCAAGATGGACGATGGGAGCACGAAGATCTTCAAGGGCTTCCGTGTGCAGTACAACGATGCGCGTGGCCCGACGAAGGGGGGTATTCGCTTCCACTCGCAGGAAACCATTGATACGGTACGTGCGTTAGCGGCATGGATGACCTGGAAATGTGCCGTGGTCGATATTCCGCTCGGCGGTGGTAAGGGCGGCGTGGTCTGCAACCCGAAAGAAATGTCACCTGGTGAGCTGGAACGGCTGAGCCGTGCCTATATTCGCCAGGTTGGGCGTATCTTGGGGCTTGAGAAGGACGTCCCTGCCCCTGATGTGTATACCACACCGCAGATTATGGCCTGGATGGCGGATGAGTACGCTTTCTTGAAAGGGCACAACGAGTTCGGCGTGATCACCGGCAAGCCGCTGGAACTGGGCGGCTCGCAGGGGCGCGGCGATGCAACAGCACGTGGCGGCATGATTACCATCCGTGAGGCCGCCAAGGTTTTGGGTATCGATACTCAGGGTGCCACCATGGCCATTCAGGGTTTCGGTAACGCCGGGCAGTATGCAGCCACCCTTGGCATCGAGCTGTTGGGGCTCAAGATTGTTGCCGTCTCTGACTCAAAGGGTGGCATCTACAACCCCGATGGTCTCGACCCGGATGATGTGATCAAGCACAAACGGGAGACCGGCTCGGTTATCAACTACCCCGGCGCCAAGCCGGTCAGCAACGAAGAGATCCTGGAGCTGCCGGTCGACATCCTTGCCCCTTCGGCGCTGGAGAACCAGATCACCGCTCGGAATGCCGACCGCATCCGGCCCAAGATCGTATCCGAGCTGGCCAACGGCCCGACGACGCTTGAGGGCGATGATGCCTTCTACAAGAACGGCGTCTACGTCTTGCCCGATTTCCTGTGCAATGCAGGCGGCGTAACGGTGTCTTACTTTGAGATGGTCCAGAATGCTTATGATTATTATTGGGATCTTCCCACAGTGCACGAGCGGCTGGACATCAAGATGACAACCGCCTACCATGCCGTCCACGAGACGGCCCAGCGGTTCGAGATCGACATGCGCACGGCGGCTTACGTGATCGCCGTCGATCGCGTTGCCACGGCTGTCCGGCTGCGCGGTTGGGTATAAACTTAACCTCGATGCTCAGCTTTTGATCGGCTGAGAAGCATGATAAGGACGGGATAGAGTGGCAATAGACTGCTGTTCTATCCCGTCCTTTTAGGCATTCAGTTTGCAGGCAACCACAGATGCACCGGTTGACCATTTCCGGCTGCTCGTAGGTCATGAAATGCCCTACCCCGGGCTATTCCGGCATCGAAGGGGCTGGGAAGGTGAAGGTGAGCGGGACGCTGCCTTCACGTGGGTGTGCCAAAAATATACGTAAATCAAGGGGGATGAAAGGAGGATGCTTGGACAAGCCCACCCCGGCCAGGCACAGGCCCTTCATCATTTCGCTTCTTTGTGTTTCAGCCTCCCTCTCTGACCTCAACATTCACCCACCGCGGCGGGGTGAGGTCCAAGCCTTCCCATTATGCAAGCAGGAAGCTCCACCACCACTATAGCCCGGCCAGCAACTACTCAGCTATCAGCGATTGGCTGTTAGTTGTTAGCTGTTAACTTTTGCGCGGGCGCCGAAACTCCATCCGTTCACCGGCTTGCCGGCCTCCAGTAAGGCATCTGATCGTCGGCCGGGTTGTTGGTCAGGTTAACTAAAGCAGTGCCGTCCGGGGCCACCGCGTAGATCTCCCAGTTGCCGTCCCGGTCAGTCTGGAAGGCTATCAGGCTGCCATCGGGCGACCAGGACGGGGTCCAGTCTTCAGCCGGGTTGTCTGTGAGATTGCGCAGATTGCTCCCATCAGCGTCGATGATGTAAATGTCGGCGGGGCCGTCATGGTGGGCACGGAAGACGATCTGCCTGCCATCCGGCGACCAACTCGGAGCGTAGTCGATCTCATCTCCCCAGGTCAGCCGCTTTACCCCGGAGCCATCGACATTCATGACGTATAAATTGTTGACGCCAAGCTGATTGTCCCGGTCGGAGACGAAGGCAATCTGCGTGCCATCCGGTGACCAGACTGGGGCGAAATCGTCCACGCCGTTGAAGGTCAGCCGCTTGAGCCCGGCCCCATCGACGTTCATGATATAAATCTCATTGTTACCATCCCGCCGAGATGTGAAGGCGATCTGCATGCCGTCCGGCGACCAGGCCGGAAAGCCTTCGTCCGCATCCAAATCACCAGTCAGATTTGTGGGCTCGCTGCTATCCGCATTCATCAAGCCCACATAGCTGTAAGTAAGGCCAAACCCTGTATAGAGCAGCCGGGCGCCGTCCGGGGAAAACGGCCCCGAGAAAGTGTTTGAATCGCCGTTTGTTAGACGGGCGACTTCGGAGGTGGCAATATCGAGGATATAGAGGTCGTCATAAACACCGCCCCGGTCTGACGTCAACGCAATCTGCCCGCTGCCGCCGCCAAAGGGAGTCGAGGTGATGGTTGGCGTGGAAGTATCGGCCGGAGTAAGTGTAGGAACAGCAGCAGTTGGTACAGCAGTCCTGGAGGGTGTAGGAGCCGGCGTGGGCGTAGGTTCTGCTAAGCCGCTGCATCCCACCAGGAAGACAAGTGACAACACCAGCCCTCTAGCGATACCATCTCGCCAGGGCAATCTTTTGTCGATCATATCTACCTCCTTGAAAATAGCGATGAGCAATGAGGCACGAGCAACGAGTTAAAAGCTTTGCGCTTTGTATGTGCCTACTGCTATCACAAGCCTCAACATAACCGGCCTGCGCCAATTCTGTCATTCCCGCGAAAGCGGGAATCCATACGCCACAATCGCTTACAAGCTGCTGCTATTTCAGCAATTCCCGCTTTGGAAGTTTGCCGTTGGAATTACTGATGCAATCTTCTGTTTTTTTCTCTGTGCTCTCTGCGTTCTCTGCGGTGAAACAGCTTTCTCAGGGCGCATTATCCGCACATTGGTTCAAACCGGGAACTG
>JAFGMS010000122.1 GCA_016927375.1 Anaerolineae bacterium | reverse complement strand
CTAGCATGGCAGTACCCCCCTGGAATTTTGGTCGATTATACCTTGTCCCCAGATATGGAGGTTACACCGCAAAGTCCTGGAGAGCCCAAGTTTCGAACTGTGACTTGTAAACTCAGACTGGAAACGCATCACGTCTCACGTTTTACATATTTACCCACTTATCTTTTACGCATCACCTATAGCTACAGTAGGAAGCGCCAGGTAGCTGAGTAGTCACCTGCATGTATGATTTCTCTCTGTTGCCCAATGCTTCTTACCTGTTGCTTACGCCTCCTACCCGTTGCGCAACGCTTTCTACCACTTCCTCAGTGTTTCCTACCTGTTGCACAACAATTCCTCCATGTCGACGAACGATTCCTCAGTGTCGATGAGTAGTTCCTCCATGTTGACCAACGATCCCTCAGCATTGCGCAGCGCTTCTTGTTAGTTGATGTTTGCTACCTGTCATTTGGTGGTTGCTTCCGGCCGGTGCATGGTTGGTCGGGCTGGCCCAATGTCGCTTGTCCCAGGCGGGAGGACAGCCTGTAAGCTACCAAACCTCATCTGCAACCGGGGCGGATGGGGGAGAGTGAGGCTTGCCCAATGACTTTAGATCGTCATCCCCTCCCCCAGATCCCCGTTCGCCAGCCTAAGGCTTACAGCCGCCAAGAGCTGACCAGGTTGGGTCGTACGTGTCGGCAAAGCTGTCTATCAGCATATTGCCTGATGGCCGGATGACATTTGCGCCCCCGCACATCCACAGCCAGCCAGCCGGGAGATGGGTGATCGAGGTCATCGTCAGGTCGGGGACGGTGCCATTCATCAAGTTGCTGGCCAGGGTGAGTGTACGCAGATGGGGATTATATGAGAAGTCCAGCTTGCAGGGGTCGCCCTTGATCTGATTGGAATGAAGCATCAAGATTTCCAAATCAGGATTCTTAGAGAGATTCAAATCACCAACATTTCCTTTGATGTAGTTGATCGCCACGCTGAAGGTCACCAGTTCAGGGTTCCGGCGCAGGTCTACCTGGTCGATGTATCCTCCAATGTAATTAACATCGAGTGCGAGAACCTCCAGCTTGGTGTTGTATGTCACATCCAGAGCATCAACGTCTCCCCCAATCAGGTTTGCGATCAGCCTGAGTGTGGTCAATCGATAATTGTTTTTAAGATTCAGACCGCCAATGTCGCCCTTGATCGTGTTGCCGGAGAGATCGAAAATCTCCAAAGCCTTCAGTTTGGTCAGATCGACATTGTGGATCTCTCCCACCAGATTGTTGCTAACCAGTTCTATTCGGGTGATGTGGGTACGGGGCAGGTTACAACTGATACCATACCAGCTGTTGAGGCAGGGGTCACCTATGAACCAATTGGTGCTGTTGGTCCAACCTGGGCCATTCATGGCTTTGAACAGAATCTCCAGGGCGTCGTATTCCCAGGGGGGCACGCCGGGTGCGGCTTGAGCGGGCGCGACATTCGCCGGGACGGCCAATGCTAGAAGCACAAGCAGTATGGCAGCTATCAATACACGAGCAGAGCGAAATCCTTGGTTTACATTAAGCGTACGCATTTTTCACAGTCCTTTCCTCACTTTGACTTGTTTTGTTGTTAGACACCAGGCAGATTGTGGCAGCGTTGAGGAGTCTTCTAACCGTCATTATAAGAGCAGCAACGGTCAAATTTGTATGGGAATAAGGTATGGGAAGTACAAATTTCCTATCGGTCTTTCCCCCATAGGGCTTCTGAATGTCGTTAGTTTTTCAGGATTTATGACGTGGAGAGTCTTGTTTTCGTGGGGATGACACTATTGGCGGAGGTATGTTAAGTTGACGCTTATGCGCCTGTGGCCCATCGATGCACGTGCTCGTGGATGATGCTGTCATACCAGTGTGATGCTGACTGGATCCTTGCGAATACGATTATACAGGTAGCTTGGAGGAGTTGAGTTTTCATCGACAAACTGGAGCATGGTGGTATTCATTTCATATCTCACGTTGAAACCATATATTCCTCTGATAGAACGTGCTACTGCTCGAAGAAAACCTTTGCTGCTTCGCCGCCTGGATCGCAGCAGACGGATCAGTCTGCTGACTTGCTCACGTCCGTGTTGGCCGCCAAAGTTGTTGAATTCCATTTTAGGCACACAGGTCATGCGACCGGTGGCGAGATCGTAGTCCAGACCATCGAATATGAACTGTATCTTGCGAAGGTATCTCCCGTCGTATCTCGTTCTGTCCCATGGGAGCAGCTCCCACTTGAAGCCTCTAATGCCGACAGTCGCACCAGCATATTTATTGCCCGGCTCTCCTTGAAATGCGCAAGGCGTGATGGTACGTCCGGCGCCCGGCCCAATATGGCGGCTCCGGATAGGGCCGGATGAGACATTATCATAGCTGAAGCCGATTTTTGACTCCTGATCGAAGATGACAGAGTAATACAATGTCATGCTGTATTCGAATTGATTGGGCGTACGTGGCTTGAGAACCGGAGGAAAAGGTATGATCTTCCACACGAAACAATCAGGATTAGTCGTAGGGTCAGGGCTGCGATCGGGGAATATGCAGCAGCAGGGTGTGAATGATATTGCTGTTGTGTCCTGTCTGATGTCCTGTATCTGGAAGCCAAATCCACGGGTGTGGAAACCGTGAGGAAATGACGATTCGAGCTCAAAACCACGCAGGACAACCGTTGCGCAGAGATGGTCGTCTGGTAAATCGATAGTGACTCTGTCCCCTTGTGCGCTTACATATTCGCCAAGGCTGCCTCTCACCTGCAAGGTTGAGCTGCCATCGATACTCCGGCTGGATACATTTCCGGCATGATGGACAACGCTGTGTGTGTGGCAGGTATCAGGTGGAAAGCGCCCGATTTGCATCATGCTGACAAAGTGAACGAGCGGATGCTCACCGGTTACGTCTGCATCTATATACGAGCCGCACTTATTGAGGCGGTGTGGCTCGCGCTGCCAGTAGTGATCGAAGCCTTGCCAGATATAGATACTCATTGCCGGATACTTTCACCGTAACTACTCAGCTCTTAGCCTTTAGCTTTTCAAGCTTCAAGCTGCGACTTGTGACTCAGGCTGCGAACTCGTCACGTCTCATGTTTTACCTGTTTACCCATTTACCCCTATTGATGACAAGTTAAGCAATTGAACATGCTGTCAAGGGCTAATCGGAGACCGGGAAGTCCCCCAAACAAGTCGAAAAGTTTCCTGGCTTAACGACAAAGTTTGTTGGCTTAACGAGAGAGTTTGTTGGCTTAACAAAAAATCTTGCTCCTCTACCAGTCAACTGACCTTTACCCAGGGCCAGGCCATCAATACAAAGCTTGTTGACGAAGCACAAAATGCCTTAACTTGTCCTTATAGAAATTTCCTTTTGCGAATGACAATCGCTTGTGCACGAGTGGATTCCCGCTTTCGCGGGAATGACAGTAGCCGTAGCGAAAAGAATGATATTGGGCTTAAGTTGACACTTATGGTCAATCAGCAATCGACAATCGTCAATAACTTGTCACCCATACATTTACCCTGTATATGTCACTCATAGCTACAGTTGAGAGCGCCAGATAGCTGAGTAGTTCGACAATGTCAGGTTGTCTGGAGCAACCGGAATGGGCATGAGAGGCTCCCTTGAAAATAGTACTGAGTAACGAGTGCCGAGCAACGAGTTAAAAGCTTTGTACTTTGTATGTGTCTACTATCACAAGCCTCAGCACAACCGGCCTTCGCCAATTCTGTCATTCCCGCGAAAGCGGGAATCCATAAGCCCCAATCACCTGCTGCTATTTTCATTCTCTATGGTGAGCATTGTGATCATCGGCAACTCCTTGTGCTTCAAAACGAAGGATCGACGAAGGAGCGACGGATCTGGAACGAAGTGCGCCTCTTTGAGCATAGCAACATCGAGAGGTTGCTAAGGGTGACATTGTCAAAGCAGTTACCTTTCACCAACATAAATCTACAGGCAGCATCTTGTCACGACTGATGCTGCCTTCCTGATTTGCCGGAGCAAGCTCTTGCCTTATTGTTTCGCATAGCTTGCTCCTTGCCTGTGCGTGTTACGTAGTTCTATCGATCAGGTCATCTACCTTGATCATCGCCAGATCGACCTCGCCCCTGACCGTCGTGGTGAAGACCACGAACTCCTCCGAGCCGCAGAAACGTGGGTGAGGGTCGATGTGGTATTGAGATCCGACGATGCCCTTCATCTCGGGGTTGCTGATGATCCGGGTATGCTTGCCGGTGTGCCGGTTGAGGAAATACACGGAGGAAGGGCAGCCCCGATAGAACCGCTCATTTGAATCACAGACCATGTAATCGCTATCTTTGTTGATGTGAGCGTGCCAGCAGTGGGCGGGCCATATAACCTTTTCGACCTCGCGGCTTTCGATGTTTGTCCGCCAGGCTTCATTGCCCCATACGCACCATACATGTTCTCCATCCTCGTCCCACCACTCGTGTGTCACGCGGGTCGGAGCGTCGAAGACCGGGCGCGGTGCTTCGTTTCGCCTCATAAGCCACATGCGGTCCACGATGGGAAAGCGCAGCCCGGTGATCGGGTCAGGGTGGTTCTCCTCGGCGAACAGCACCAGGTCCGGATCGGTCGGGCTGAACTGGGCGTGGTTGTAATTGCGGTCGAACCGGTGCCACATTTGGAAATCGCCGCCATCGGCCGGCAGCGTGCCGAAGACCCATTGCAGCCCCAGCCCGACATCGACAAAGAACTCTTTGCCATTTGCGGAACGCGAGAGGTGCGTTGCCATTCGATGGATGGGCCTGAGCTTGACTAGGTCCTCAGGAAGCGAGTTTACACATTCTGCGCCGACGGTCGGGTCGGTGGGCCGCCGCCAGATCGATAGGCCGGTGGTCCAATAAATGTCGCCGCTGTCCGGATCGACGAAGGGAGAGACGCTCTGAAATTGGGTTTCAGGGAAGTGATGGACTTTCTGCTGTTCAAAGTCAATGACGCCCAACGTTCTTCCATATACCTGGGAACCGGAGGGGGGAAAGGCGCAGTAAAACCACAGGTAGCGATTGTCGGCGGTCATGCTGTTGTTGACAAAGTAGAACGCTTCCTGGACTGGCGCCACTTTGTATGTGAGAAGATAAACAGTTACCCCGGTGGTAGGGTCGGTCCACGGTGAGAAAAGCTTTGATGTCGCCAAATCGATCATGATTCTGTGCCTCCGAATATGCGTTTGACGCTTTAGGCCAAGACTAAATATGTCTTGACAGGACGCTGTTTCATGTAAGATACTAGTGTGCCTTCAACGGTATTCTGTAGATGCTTAAATCAAGATCTATCTCTACCGGCAATCAGGCGTAGGGGCGACTGCAAGGGTCGCTCGAAAAGGCGAATTCGAGGTCTGCCGAAATTCGGATAAGAGCCTGAAAAGCCGGATGTGCTGCCGCGAGGCGAGCAGTGCTGCAAAACCGCGCACAGATATAGCATTCTACCACACGATGCAACCAGGAGAATATTCTCATGCCCAAACGCAACGATATCCATAAAGTGATGATCATCGGTTCCGGCCCTATTGTCATTGGGCAGGCCTGCGAGTTTGACTATTCAGGAAGCCAGGCCTGCAAGGCGCTCAGGGGGCTGGGCTACCAGATCGTGCTGGTCAATTCCAACCCGGCCACCATCATGACCGACCCGGGTATGGCCGATGTCACGTACATCGAGCCTCTCAACTTGCGTACCATGACCGAGATCATCGCCAAGGAGCGGCCCGATGCACTGCTTCCTAACCTGGGCGGGCAGACGGGGTTGAACCTTTCTTCAGAATTGGCGTGCGCCGGTGTGCTGGAGAAGTACGGTGTCAAGATCATCGGCGTGGACATCGATGCGATTGAGCGTGGCGAAGACCGTATTGTGTTCAAAGAGACGATGGATAAGCTGGGCATCGAGATGCCGAGAAGCGAGGCAGTCTACAGCGTGGAGGGGGCAGAGAAGGTAGCGGAGAAATTGGGCTACCCGGTGGTCATTCGCCCGGCGTATACCATGGGCGGCACAGGCGGCGGCCTGGTGTATAACGTGGAAGAGCTGCGTGTGGTGACCAGCCGCGGCATCGCCGCCAGCCTGGTCGGGCAGGTTCTTATTGAAGAGTCGGTGCTGGGGTGGGAAGAGTTGGAGCTGGAGGTGGTGCGCGCTGCCAAAAACCAGATGATCACCGTGTGCTTCATCGAGAACGTCGACGCGATGGGCGTGCATACCGGCGACTCGTACTGCACCGCGCCGATGCTCACCATCAGCCCAGAGCTGCAGCAGCGTTTGCAGAAGTATTCCTACGATATCGTGGAGGCCATCCAGGTCATCGGCGGGACTAATATCCAGTTTGCGCACGATCCCAATACCGGTCGCGTGGTGGTCATCGAAATCAATCCGCGCACCTCGCGTTCCTCGGCTCTGGCTTCCAAGGCTACCGGCTTTCCCATTGCATTGGTGTCCTCCAAACTGGCTGGCGGCTTAACACTGGATGAGATTCCCTATTGGCGTGACGGGACATTGGAGAAATATACGCCCTCCGGTGATTATGTGGTGGTCAAGTTTGCGAGATGGGCGTTTGAGAAGTTCAAGGACGCACAGGATAAGCTTGGCACTCAGATGCGCGCGGTGGGCGAGGTGATGAGCATCGGTAAGACATATAAGGAGGCTTTTCAAAAGGCCATCCGGTCGCTGGAAAACGGCCGGCACGGGCTGGGTTTTGCCAAGAACTTCCACGAGCTGCCCCTGGAGACGCTGCTGATGATGCTGAACGAAGCGTCCAGCGAGCGGCAGTTTATTATGTATGAAGCCCTGCGCAAAGGAGCGGACATCGATGATCTGCATCGGCGCACGCACATCAAGACGTGGTTTATCGAGCAGATGAAAGAGCTGGTGGAGCTGGAGAACGCGCTGCTCGAACATCAGGGCCACCTGCCGCCCGATGAGCTTCTGAAGCAGGCGAAGAAGGACGGCTTTGCCGACCGCTATCTGGCCAGGATACTGGGTGTTCCTGAAAAGGAGATCCGCGAGCGTCGCACGGCACTGGGTATTGTAGAAGCCTGGGACGCAGTGCCGGTGAGCGGTGTAGAAGACGCTGCCTATTACTATTCTACCTATAACGGACCGGATAACGTGTCGACGAGCGACCGGCGTAAAGTCATGATCCTGGGTGGCGGACCGAATCGCATCGGCCAGGGCATTGAGTTCGATTACTGCTGCGTCCATGCGGCATTTGCTCTACGCGATCTGGGCTTTGAATCCATCATGATCAACTGTAACCCGGAGACCGTATCGACCGATTATGACACGTCAGATAAGCTATACTTCGAGCCGCTGACGACGGAGGATGTGCTGAGTATTTATAACAAAGAAAGGCCGGAGGGTGTGATCGTGCAGTTCGGCGGGCAGACGCCGCTCAACCTGGCAAACGAGCTGGCCGAGGCAGGTGTGAACATACTAGGCACCACTCCGGAGACGATTGACCTGGCTGAGGACCGCGACCGGTTTGATCAGATGATGCAGCAGCTGGGCATTCCTATGCCGGAGTCGGGTATGGCCAGTACGTTGGAGGAGGCGCTGGTGGTGGCTGAGCGCATCGGATATCCGCTCATGGTGCGGCCGTCTTATGTTTTGGGCGGGCGCGGCATGGAAGTGGTTTACGATGAGGACATGCTGAGCCGGTATGTGAAGGAAGCTGTGGATGTCACGCCTGACCGGCCGATATTGCTCGACAAGTTCCTGGAAAACGCGCTGGAAGCGGAGGCTGATGCACTGTCTGACGGTGTCGATACTTATGTGCCGGCGGTCATGGAACACATCGAGCAGGCCGGAATTCATTCCGGCGATTCGGCGTGTGTTATTCCGCCTGTGAGCATCCCGCAGAAGCATATCGATACCATCTGCGAATATACCCGCCTGATCGCCCAGGAGCTGGGTGTGGTCGGCCTGATGAACATGCAGTATGCCATTGCCGACGACAAGGTGTATGTTTTGGAGGCCAACCCGCGCGCCTCGCGCACCGTGCCGCTGGTATCTAAGGTGTGCAATATCTCCATGGCGCGCATTGCCACTCAACTGATGCTGGGCAGGAAACTCTCGGAGCTAAAACTGAGCGACAAAGAAATATCGCACTTTGGTGTCAAGGAGGCGGTTCTGCCCTTTAGTATGTTCCCAGAGGTGGACCCGGTGCTGGGGCCGGAGATGCGCTCCACAGGCGAGGTGTTGGGAATGGATCAAAGTTTCGGACTGGCCTATTTCAAGGCTCAGGAAGCTGCACAACAGATGTTGCCGGATAAGGGTGTTGTGCTGATCAGCGTGAGCGACCGGGAAAAGCAGGCCGCGCTGGATGTGGCTAAGGCCTTCAGCCAGCTGGGGTTCAAAATCAAGGCCACAGTGGGCACGCACAAGTTCCTGGCGGCGCAGGGAATCGCCTGCGATGTGATCAAGAAGCAGCACGAGGGCCGGCCTAACATTGCTGACGGCATTAAGAACAAAGAGATCCAGTTGGTGATCAATACGCCGGTGGGCAAGCTGAGCCAGTATGATGATTCGTACATTCGCAAGGCTGCTATTAAATACAAGGTACCCTACATTACCACCATGCCTGCCGCTCTGGCCGCGGCCAGAGGCATCGCCGATCGCCGGAATGGGGCTCCTCAAGTACGCTCATTGCAGGAGTATCATGGCTGAAAGCGCCACAGGGACGAAAACCTGGCACAGGTTGAAATGAATGGAGCAGCTTTTAAGAAGCTTTCTGCGAGACAGTCAATGTGCAAGGTCGCCATCCTGAGAGACGGGACGGCGACCAGATGGAAAGCGAGGGGATGTTAAAGAGGATAGCAGGCTGTGTTACGCTTTACCTTCGTAGATGCTCATGACTGTACCGAGAAACTTGAGTGCATCATCCCAGTCGCGCTGGAAGGAATTGCGTCCGATAATCGAGCCAAAGCCGCCGCCGTCGCGGATGGCGCGGATCTCGTCGAAGATAGCCTCGTCCTCTTTGGCTGGGCCGCCTGAATTAATGATGATGCGCCGCCCATCGAAAGTGCTTTGGACAAGGTGGGCAACACGCTCGGCCAATGTGTCGATAGGGATCTGCTGCTCCTGGTAGACCTTGCGCGCGGCTTCCAGCTCGATGTGGGCGCTGGGCAGCTTGACTTTGACGATGTGAGCTCCAAGCTGGCAGGCTATATGTGCAGCATAGGCGACCACATCGATGGCGGTCTCGCCTTCTTTGCTCAGATCACCTCCGCGGGCATACGACCATACGACAACGAGCAGTCCGGCCGCTTTGGCTTCCTCGGCAATAGCTCTCAGCTGCTCGTACTGCAAGCGGCGATCGACCGTGCCGGGGTAGATCGTGTAACCGACGCCGACGCAGCCCAGGCGCAGAGCATCTCGGACCGATGCCGTTTGTGCGCCCAATGGATCGACCTCGCCGTGCAGCATATCGTGGCTGTTGAGCTTGAGGATCAGAGGAATCTGGCCTGCGAACTCGGCTGCACCCGCCTCTAGAAAACCCAGGGGTGCAGCGTAGGCGCTGCAGCCGGCTGCTATTGCCAACCTGAAGTGATAATGGGGATCGTACCCGGCAGGGTTCCTGGCAAAGCTGCGGCCTGGACCGTGCTCGAAGCCTTGGTCGACGGGCAAAATGACCATCTTGCCCGTGCCGCCGAGCCGGCCATGCGACAACAAACGATAAAGATTAGTCAGGATGCCGGGGTTATGCCCACTGTACCAGCTGAGGATCTCATCAACAGAACGAGTGAGGGCTGTGGTATTAGCCATGGTTTAGCTCCTTTTGAGACTAGACTTGAGTCATAAGGGATGAGTATCAAGCAGCGAGCAACGAATGCCGAACGCTAAGGGTTCGTAAAAATATAAGTGTCCAGTAGTGGCCCAGTTCCCAGTTCCCAGTTCTCAGTTTACAGTCAAAAGCTAACAGCCAAACAACTAACCACCAAAAGCTGACTATGACTCACATGGATAGCACGACCAACTGAACCGGACAGTTATTCTTTTACAGACCCTAAGTCAAAAACTTAATCATCATACTTGGCTCCTTCTAACTGAGGGCGTTCGTTTTAGTCACTAGGTGTGTGGCCTGACCGGCTTTGCTTGGAACGAAGGCTCGCACGTATTGTAACACAAGCCGGATAATAGCAGTTCCATACAGCCCTGCTTCACCTGTGAGATTTGCTCGGGTGAGAGAGTTCCCAATTTCTTCATCAGTTTTGCATCAGGGACTGTAACCAAGGTTTGCGCGTCAAAGACTCCGGCTCGAAGAAACTTGACTGGGATGTCTACTTCAGATCCCGATCCTCGCGTGCTGGTAGTATGGGGTACCAACGTCACTAGTACTTTGCGGCGGAAATCTGTATCCAGTCGAGAAGTGCAACGCAAAGTACTTTATACAGTTGGGAAGATTGCCTTAATCT
>JAFGMS010000121.1 GCA_016927375.1 Anaerolineae bacterium | reverse complement strand
TCCACGCGGCTGACGAAGAACGACGCCACCGAGGCGATCCCGTCGACCGGCTGCCCGGCCTTGGCCCGCCGCTCCAGCGCGGTGAGATAGGCTTCCATCACCTGGCCGTACATCTGGCGGCTGAAGATCAGGGTGACATTGATGTTCAACCCGGCAAAGAGCGCCTCTTCGATGGCCGGCAGGCCTTCCTGGGTGGCCGGGATCTTGATCATCAGGTTGGGGCGGTCGACCCACGCGAACAGGCGCCTGGCCTCAGACAGCGTGGCCTGCGTATCGCGGGCCAGGTAGGGCGATACCTCCAGGCTGACGTAGCCGTCGGCCCCGCCGGTGCGCTGGTAGACCGGCCCGAGAATATCAGCCGCGGCGCGGATGTCATCGACGGCCATTACCTCATAGATTTCCTCGGCGGTCTTACCTTGTTGTGCAAGCTCCTCGATCTGCTCGTCATAGATGTCACTATTGGTGATGGCGTTCTTGAAGATGGCCGGGTTGGAAGTGAGGCCCGTCACCCCCTCGTCGACCAGGCGCCGGATGTCGCCGGAGCGCAGCAGGTCGCGGGCGATGTTATCGTACCACAGGCTTTGACCATGGGATTGCAGATCGGTTAGTTTTGCCATGGAATTCTCCTTGAAGGCAGTTCTTCGACAATGTCAAGTCTCCTGGAGCAACCAGAATGGGCATGAGAGGCTCCTTGTGCCTCAAGACGAAGGATCGACGAGGGATCGACGGATCTAAAACGAATGACGCCTCTTTGAGCACAGCAACATCGAGAAGTTGCTAAAGGTGACACTGCCAAAGTTCTCAGTGATCGGTGCGCTGTAAGCAGCAAACCGCGCCCAGCAGATATAACAAGGCTGTTCTAACAGCCGGTTTGTGTACTCTGAGCGGATATCTCTTTTACTGGTAAGCAGGGAAGATTATACCGCAGTCTGCCAAATCTCAACTTCCTGCAGATTGGCAATCTGTGGTAGGCTTGCCACCTCCTGATAAGAAATACCTTATTGGGTACAATAAGCATACAACATGGGGAAACGAGACTTCCGAAATCTTTGAGATTTCGGAAGTCTGAGCGATATCCCCCCCCTACTCCAGGAAGGACAACGCACAGAATGACGAAGAACACAACCAACAACGATCCCTTCAGCGCGCGTGACGTGCTCGAAACGACAAACGGCCCGGTCACCATCTACCGGCTCGACCGGCTCGAAAAGGGCGGCCTTGGACAGGTATCGCGCCTGCCTTACTCGATCAGAGTGCTGCTCGAAGCGGCACTCAGGCAGTGCGATGGCTTTGCCATCACGGCCGACGATGTGAAACACATCGCCGGGTGGGATGCGTCCGGGCCAGTCGCCCAGGAGATCCCCTACAAGCCTGCCCGCGTCATCTTGCAGGACTTCACCGGCGTGCCCAGCGTGGTCGACCTGGCGGCGCTGCGCTCGGCCATGGCCCGGCTGGGCGGCGACCCGGAGCGTATCAACCCGCTGGTGCCGGTCGACCTGGTGATCGACCATTCCGTGCAGGTCGACCGCTTTGGCGACCGTTTTGCGCTGGCTTACAACGCCGAGCGTGAGTTCGAGCGCAACCGCGAGCGCTACGAGTTCCTGCGCTGGGGCCAGAAGGCCTTCGATAACTTCCGCGTGGTGCCGCCGGCCACCGGCATCGTCCACCAGGTCAACCTGGAATACCTGGCCCAGGTCGTCATCGCCCGGCAGGTGGGGGGTGAGATCGCGGCCCTGCCCGATACCCTGGTCGGCACCGACTCGCACACCACCATGATCAACGGGCTGGGTGTGCTGGGCTGGGGCGTCGGCGGCATCGAGGCCGAGGCGGTAATGCTGGGACAGCCGATGACCTTCCTGATGCCAGAGGTGATCGGCTTCAAGCTGACCGGCCGGCTGCCCGAGGGCGCCACCGCTACCGACCTGGTGCTGACCGTCACCCAGATGCTGCGCGCCCGCGGCGTGGTCGAGAAGTTCGTCGAGTTCTACGGGCCGGGTCTATCGGAGCTCAGCCTGGCCGACCGGGCCACCATCGCCAACATGGCTCCAGAGTACGGCGCCACCTGCGGCTTCTTCCCGGTCGATGACGAGACGCTGCACTACCTGCGCACGACCGGCCGCCCCACCGACCTGGTGGAGCGCTACTGTAAAGAGCAGGGCCTCTTCCGCGTCGATGGCGCCCCAGATCCGGAATTCACCGACACGCTCTCGCTTGATCTGGCCACCGTCGAGCCCAGCCTGGCCGGTCCCAAGCGGCCTCAGGACCGCATCACGCTGAGCGACATCAAGGGGTCGTTCGCCAAGCTGCTATCTGAAGGCTACAACAAGCAAATAAACGGTGATGGACACACTATCACGCTAGACGATCAGGAAGCTGAGCTGCGCGACGGCTCGGTGGTTATCGCAGCCATCACCAGCTGCACCAATACCTCCAACCCCTCGGTGATGGTTGGCGCCGGGCTGCTGGCCCAGAAGGCGGTCGAGAAAGGGCTGAGCGTGCCGCCCACGGTCAAGACCAGCCTGGCTCCCGGCTCAAAGGTCGTTACCCGCTACCTGGAGGCAGCCGGCGTCATGCCCGCGCTGGAGCAGCTGCGCTTCCACGTGGTCGGCTACGGCTGCACGAGCTGCATCGGGAACAGCGGCCCCTTACCGGAACCGGTGGCCAAAGCGGTGAAGGACAACAACCTGGTCGTCGCCGCTGTCCTCTCCGGCAACCGCAACTTCGAGGGGCGTGTCCATCCCCTGACGCGGGCCAACTACCTGGCCTCGCCGCCGCTGGTCGTGGCCTACGCACTGGCAGGGCGGATGGACATCGACCTGACCAGCGAGCCGCTGGGGACAGGCCGGGACGGAAAACCGGTTTACCTGCGCGATGTCTGGCCCAGCCAGGACGAAGTGCGCCAGGCCGTACAGCAGGCGCTCAAGCCGGAGATGTTCGATGTGGAATACGGCAGCGTCTTCGACAGCAACGAGACCTGGAACCGGATCAGCATCCCCGAGGGGGCGCTCTACCAGTGGGATGCCGCCTCGACCTACATCCAGGAGCCGCCTTTCTTCATCGGCCTGACCCCCGAGGTGCTGCCCGTTTCAGACATCGAAGGTGCCCGGGTGCTGGCCCTGCTGAGCGACTCGGTCACCACCGACCACATCTCGCCCGCCGGGGCAATACCTGCCGATGGTCCGGCCGGCCGCTACCTGATCGACCATGATGTCAGGCCCCTTGACTTCAATTCGTTTGGGTCGCGGCGCGGCAACCACGAGGTGATGATGCGTGGGACGTTTGCCAACATCCGCCTCAGAAACCAGCTGGCGCCGGGGACCGAAGGCGGCGTGACCCGCCATCTACCCGGCGGCGAGCAGATGAGCATCTACGACGCGGCCATGCGCTACCAGGAAGAAGGCGTGCCACTGCTGGTCATCGCCGGCAAGGAGTACGGCACCGGCAGCTCGCGCGATTGGGCGGCCAAGGGCGCCATGCTGCTGGGCGTGAAGGCAGTCATGGCCGTCAGCTTCGAGCGCATCCACCGCAGCAACCTGATCGGGATGGGCGTGCTGCCCCTTCAGTTCAAGCCCGGTGAGAGTGCTGAGACGCTCGGCCTGGACGGAACGGAGGTCTACGGCATCGAAGGCCTGGCCGACCTCAAGCCCCACGCCGAAGTCACCGTGCGCGCCCAAAAGGCCGACGGCAGCGAGATTGAGTTTGCGATGCTGGCCCGCATCGACTCGGCGGTCGAGCTGACGTACTGGCAGGGCGGCGGCATCTTGCAGACGGTGCTGAGGGAGATGGCGAGGAACTGAATTTGACATTTTACATTTGATATTTGACATTGAACGGCACCTTCGCCACTTATGTCATTCCCGTGAAAGCGGGAATCCACTGGGGCACCCCATTTGGTTTCCTGCTATGCGGGAATGACATTTGAGTGCATAATTTGGAGACTGTGCCGGAAGCCGTTCTCTACACACGCCAACCAGGACCGACCTGATTATGCCAAGGGTTTTCAAGGACTACTACGAAATTCTCGGTATCAGCCCGAACGCTGATATTAAATCCATCCGCGCCGTCTACCGGCGCCTGGCTCGCCAATATCATCCCGACCTCAACCCATCCCCAGAAGCTACTAGCATGATGCAGGACGTCAATGAGGCCTACCAGGTGCTCAGCGATCCCCCCCAGCGCAGAATGTATGATAGCTACCGAGCCGCTCATGCCAGAGGAAGTCAACCATCGTATTCCGCTGATGCACAGCGCCGTAGAGCAGAAGCCGAGTACTGGCAGCGAACTGCCCGAGACTATGAGCGCCAGGCGGCAGCGCGGCGTGCTGCCGAGGAACAGAAAAGGCGTGCGGAGGCTGAGCAGCGGGCCAAAGAACAGGCTGAGGCCATCTTGCAGCGTATCGAGAGAGAGCGCCGCAGAAGAGAAGCTGCCGAGGCGGAAGAAGAGGCGCGTGAACAACAGCAGCGCGAACAGGCTGAAGCAATCCTCAGGCGCATCGAGAAAGAACGCCTCAGGCGGGAGCAGGCGGAAGTTGCACAAGATGATGAGCGGCACCGGAAAGAGAAGGCCGAGGCTGTTCTCCGGAAGCTCTATGCGGAGCGGCGTAGAAGAGAAGCCGCCGAGGCGGTGCAAGAAGCCCGCGAAGAGCGACAATACGAACAGGCTGCGGAAATCCTCAGGCGGATCGAAGCAGAGCGTCTCAAGAGGGGAACAGGCTGAAGCCACACAAGACGGTGCCGAGGCGCAGCGTCAGAAAGAGGAAGCCGAGGCGATTCTTCGTAAGATCGAGATAGAGCGGCGCCAGCGAAAAGAAGCCATGGCTAGGCAGGAAGCTGCCGCACGGAAGGAGAGGAAACGAGCACAGGAGATCCTCGATCAGATCGAGAGAGAACGCCTCAGACGAGAAGCAGCTAATAGGCGTCAGGCAGCCAGAACGAAGCAGGCAGCGACAAGGAGTCACACAGCCGAACACTCACTTTGGAAGCGGATTATGAGGCTGCCTTGGCAGGTGACTGCCATGGTGAGCTTAGCTACTGTTGTGGGGATAATGGTCTTACCTGGTATTGTGACGAACGCCACCCCCAAGCCAACGTTGACCAATACTCATCAGGCTACACCCTCACCAACCTTTGTTATATTTCCCAATGCACCGACAGCAGATCTGCATCATCCACAGGTGACACGCGCCGCGATAAATGATGTCGAATGGGCACCTGATGGCTCCATGTTAGCAGCATCGTTTACCTACCACGATATCGAGGAAGATAGGACAAAACATGATGTTGTTATATGGGACGCCCAATCACATAAGCTGTTGCAGATTCTTACAGATCATGGGCCACCCTTCGCATGGTCACCCGATGGAAAGGAGTTAGCTTCCTACACACGGGCTGTTGGGATCACTGTTTGGGATGTCCAGGCTGAAGCGGAGGTACGCACAATGGGAAATATGCCTGACGACATTGATGAAGATACACGTATACCTGTACGAGACTTAGAGCGTGTTTTGAAAGTATGAGCGGGTCTTGACAAAAGTCAAAGTGGTATTCTTGTTTACCAGTATAGATTACAGATAAGCGAGAATACCGAGAAGTGC
>JAFGMS010000120.1 GCA_016927375.1 Anaerolineae bacterium | reverse complement strand
CAAAATCGAAATGGTGTGTTTCAAATGAGTTGAAGCAGCAGACCTCATAGGATACGGTCGTTATCCTTACCTCGATAAGATCGCGATCTTCACAGCAGCTACCTGTACAAAGGAAGTGTCAGGATCCCCAGGCCCTCACCATCTTTCTCAAGGCACCATGACCAGATTCCTATTTGACAACCATCCCAAACGTCGGGATAATCCGCCCCATGATAGCTAATCGGCGCGTGATGTCACTATTACTTATTCTCTCTGGACTCAGCGTAGCATTTGCAGCGTGTAATGCGCCGCCTCTCAAGCTGCCTCTGCCACTTCTCAGTACACCTGCTCCTACCTCGTCGCCGACACCAACACCCAGCCCAACACCACCCCCTACGCCAACGCCTGTTCCCATTGAGGTGGCTCACCAGGGCGAGCGAAATCTGCACAATGGGGATTGGGACACAGCTATACAAGAATTTCAGGCGGTGATCGCCAATCCTGGCGCTCCCGCAGATGTGCGTATCACCGCCCAGATCGGGTTAGCACATGCCGCATTACGACGTGGTGATTTCACTGCTGCTAAGATGGCCCTGGATGATTTCCTGAACCAGTATCCTACTCATCCCAAAGCAGCACAGGCCTGTTTCTTGCGCGGTGATGCACGAATGGGGCTTGCCGACTGGGCAGGCGCCATCTCTGACTTCGAAACTTATCAGAGCCTACGCCCGGGTCTTTTGGATTCCTATGTCTATGAGCGAATTGCTGATTGTCACCTGGCACTCGGGCAAACAGAACCGGCGCTACAACGCTACGATCTGGCTCTTTCCTCTGAGCGTTATCTGGTCAGCGAGCTGCAGCTGAGAGAGAAGGTCGCCTCGATAGCCCGCGAGCTGGGACAGGTAGAGACAGCCATTACCCACTATCAAGCCATCCTGGAAAAGGCACAGAACTATCCTTACCGTGCTTCGATTGAGATGATGGTGGGGCAGACATGGTTCGAAGCAGGACAATACGATGCAGCTTACGAGCAGTTCGACCGCGTGTTCATGACATACCCGGACACAATAGAAGCGTTGAATGCGCTTCGCGGTCTCCTCGATGCCGGTTATGATGTCGATCAATACAAGCGTGGTTTGGTGAATTACTACCAGGAGCAGTACGATATCGCCATCGAAGCTTTTCAAAATTACTGGGGCGCTACCCAGCCATCTGATTACACGCCTGAATCGTATCTCTATGTAGCACGGTCCTATCGCGCCCTGGGCAATAACTCGGCTGCACTGACGCAGCTCCAGGTATTTGAAAGTCAATTCGAGCCTGATGAGACTGACATCTGGGGTGATGGATGGCTTGAAAAAGCCGATATCTTTGCCGCACAAGGCGACGCGGCTGCTGCATACAGCGCCTACGAACAATTGGTTGCCGAGCATCTAACCCTAACACAGGCCCCAGAAGCTCTTTATCAGGCAGCCCAATTGGCCGAATCGATGGGCGATGTACAGAAGGCCATTACGTACTATCAGCGACTGGCGACAGAATATCCCGCAGATACTCGAAGCGCCATCGGTCTGTTTGACATCGGCATGAGAGCCTATCGAAACAATGACTTGAGCACAGCCGAGACAATATTCAACGGCACAGTACAACTTGCCTCCAATGAGCGCCCGGCGGCTGACTATTTCTGGCTTGGTAAGACACTCAATGCGGCCGGCCGCACCGAAGATGCCACAACAGCGTTCAATGCAGCTATAGCGGAAGAGCAACATCGATACTACGGATTGAGGGCTGCTGAGCTGCTGGCAGGAATTCAGCCCTTTATACCACCGGCCAATGGCACCTTGCCCACCGATCCTGACGAGGGGCGCGCCGAAACCGAACAGTGGCTCGTCACACACTTTGGTCTGTCAGCAACTCCCCCGCTCGCCGAAGCTCTACGCTCTGATCTTGCCGGTGATATCCGCATGGTCCGCGGGCGCGAGCTGTGGGATCTGGGGCTGGTTATCGAGGCCAAGGAGGATTTCGAGAGTGTGCGGAAAGACTTTCAGGGCGATCCTCTGGCATCCTACCAGCTTGCCATCTATTTCCGCGAGATTGGCCTGTATCGCTCCTCTGTCCTGGCAGCGGGGAGCTTGTTTAATCTGGTCGACATCTCCCCATTGGAAGGACCGTCATTTCTGGCCCGGCTGCGCTACCCTACCTATTTTTCGGACCTGATACTGGCTGGTTCGGAGCAGCGTAGTCTTGACCCACTCCTGGTGTTTTCGCTGATCTGGCAAGAGAGCATCTTCGAAGGATTTGCTACTTCATCTGCCTCAGCGCAAGGTCTGATGCAGATCTGGCCGCCGACAGGCGAAGATATCGCAGCAAAGCTGGCTTGGCCCAATTACCGCCCCAGTGATCTACAGCGGCCCTATGTCAGTGTGGCATTTGGAACGTGGCTGCTACGCGACGAACTTGATCGCTTTGACGATGACATCTATACTACACTGGCAGCCTATAATGCGGGAACTGGCCGGGCTGCAGAATGGCAAGCAGCCTCTGCAGGCGATCCTGATCTCTATGTAGAGGTGATCACATTCTCCGAACCACAAGCTTATATCCGGCGCATCTATGAGCACTATGCCGCTTATCGCGCGCTCTATGGTTCGCCATAGAAGATCTTGACAGTTCCCAATGGAGGTAACCGTTCAGAGGGACATGTACCTGAGTACACATTGGCGTCCCCGAACACCGTGCTGGTGACAATGGAGCAAGCTTACAGGTCTGCAAGTATGCAAATCTGCAAGCGGGCAAGCAGGGTTGGTTTGTGATACGAAAACCACTGGCTACATGCCATCAGCCATAGGCCATAAGCTGTCTGCTGATAACTGAGCGGTTACGAATTGAGTTCGCCCGGCAAGCGCGGCGATACTGGCAGGAACTACAAGCAACGAGAGGCAAACTCAATGGCACGCCGTTTTGTGGAAAACACACTCCATACCGGTCAAGTCGCTTATTTGCATGCGCGAGGCCTCCTCGAGCTGGACTTTCCGGTATTAGTTCGTCCCACTGAACAGCGCTACAGCTATGTGGTAGCACAATACCCTGTTGAGGATGAAGCCGGCTTGTATCATCGCGTCTGGCACCCCACAGAATCGATGCAGATGGTAGCGGCTCACGCCTTCCGGAGATGGTACACGGGTTACCCACAACAAATCGAAGATGACAATGTCATTTGGGAAGCAGCACGCCGCGTCCACAAGCTGGCAAGCGCGGCTCAGCCTGATGCTCTGGCACAGGCCAAACCTTATCTCAGGCGTATCGCGACCTATCTGAGCGAGCAAAGTGGGGAAAATGTATCGACCGTGACATTGGCTGTCGTGGCCGAAATCTACCGGTGGCTGGGCTCGTTGATATTCCCTCATCCCATGACGGCCAGTTTCAGTGCCGCGACCCTTCTGTTGATGTTGGGGGTTCCCCGTGAACGTGTCGCTGTCTTTGGAATGTACTACCAGGACCCCACCATTTACTACCAGTCAGATAGTGATTGGCATGCCGGCTTCCTCAGTGGTACGCCGTATTATACGGTCATGGGCCTTTTTGTCGCCGGGCGATGGATCCCCATCGACTTTACCCTGCTGGCTGACGGTCCACACTGGTGGCTCCAAGAGAGGCCCCATCCGCATCTCCGACATGCCAAGCTGGGGCGCCATCCTGCTGATGGTGCATCGTTGGTTGTAGACTACGCCCATCCATATACCATGCTTTTTGCACCACCAGGACCGATATCGCGAGCTGAATCGCCCTTGCTGGCTCGCATTCCACTGCTCCGTCTGTTCGGTTGACCATCAGATGGCGCTACAGGCACCCCCTGCCTGCATCGGTCAACACGCCATATAGCTCATCAAATATGCGATCACCGTAAACCGGTTTGCCGGTATCTTCGTCTTCTCCAACGGCAACGCTCAGGTCACGACGATAATTGGGTGATAGGTCCACGCCGGTTGCTTCGTAGCTGAGTTTGATCGCATAGGCTGCATTGGCAATGCCATAGCGCGTCGTGTGCGAGTCCAGCGGCGGGAAAAAGTAGGTGCAACTCGCATACATGCACTGACGATAATACTGGGCTTCCAGAAGTTTCAATAAACGCTCTGTATCCTTACCACTAACGTCGACTTCCTCTTCTTGAAGGAAGCGTTCACGTGGGGTGCTCCCGAGTACAACTTTGATGTAAGCATCACGTAGTGTAACGGGATCAACACCATCTATCTTGCTCATCTCTTGCCTGTAAAGTCCATCTATTTCGGTGCGCAGATTGTCCATCGCACGGCGTACGGCACCCTTCCAGTACGAATCGCCGGGTGTGCACCCACAGCCGGTAGTCCAGCGTCCTAGGCCATGCGAGCAGCTCCATGCGGTATTCTCGCGCACAAATATCTCGTCCTGTGGCTCGACCATCCGCGCGTAGCGACTTAACGTGATAATCTCGTATCCGGCCGCCTTCGCCTCGTAGGTCAACAGCCAGTGCAGGAACTGCTCTTCGCCCAACCAGTGATGCCCAAACGTCTCACCATCAGTAGCGATCAACGTGAGTGGACCAGAACCCCGCTTGTGCGGGACCAACACTTCATGAGCCCATCGACCAGCCCCGCCAAAATGTCCCAAACAGAAAGCCATATCGTTGGAAAGCTGCTCATTCCGCACAAATACCTTGATCCGCTTGCCACCAGGGAGACTAATCCAGTACGGCCCGGCCCCAGGGGGGCTTTTCTCAATCTGGCTCTCACTCAAGACAGTCCATTCAATGCCTTGCTGAACAAGCACCTCCAACGTCTCGATATCGACTGCCATCTCAGGTAGCCACATGCCGACAGTCTGCCGGCCAAAACGATGGGCGAATGCTGCCTTACCCCAAATAACCTGTGTGACCTTGTCTTCCCGGCGGTCGAGTGGGAGGATGGTATGGTGCATGGGCTGGGCAATGGCATTGCCGGATTGATGCCGTGTGAGGTTCAAGCCATCCGCTTGAAGGATAAGCCGGTAGGTGCCGGGGCTATTCTCGGCAAGCCAGCACATTAACGTCTCACCGATGTTAAAAGAGATCTCTTCGAAGTTGCCTATCCGAGCATTTGGCTCATAGCACTCAGCTGTTATGCGCTCATTCCAGTTCTTTGCGGGAGCGGCGTCTGGCTCAATGAGCGGCTCACTGCTGAATGGGTTTCCCCGTGGCGGTTGATAATAGTGGCAATGGATACAAAGCCTTTGCGTGTTTGGCATCTTTTCTGCTTCTCCCAGTTACTTTCCACATCCTATCTACCAGCCACCAAACGTTTGGTTAGCGCTGTTTGTTCTCGCTTCTCCGACTTAATCTATCCGTACAGCAGAAGGTACATCTGTGTTGTCAGGAATCGTCATTTTCTTGAAATCATCTTTGAGTAAATCTGATCCGATCTGTGCTCCCCGTCCGACTACAATGCCCGTTGGCAAACGTGTATTCTTACCAATAACAACAATTCCCGGATCTTCGTCATCTTCGACAATCCGGCCTACTTTCGAGTTGTGGCCAATAACACAGTTCTTGTCGATGATGGCACGTTCAACCTTGGATCCGGCCTCAATGTAGGTATCAGTCAAAATGATTGACTCTCGGACGATAGCATCAGGACCTACATAGACACCAGGCGACAGCACTGAACGCTCAACCAATGCGCCACTGGCAATAATTGAGCCATCAGTTATCAGGCTGTCCTTGATCTCAGCCCCTGCCTCAATGTGTACTGGAGGGCGCTCTTCACTGCGCGTATGGATGACCCATGAGCGATCTGTCAGATCCAAAGCTGGAGGATGAGCAACCAGATCCATGTGTGTTTCCCAATAGGCATTGATGGTTCCAACATCTACCCAATAACCTGAGAACTTGAAAGCGTAAACCCCCATCTTATCGTCAATCATACGGGGGATAAGGTCTTTGCCGAAATCATGAGAAGAGGCCGCACGTGCAGCATCCTCACGCAGCAGACGATCCAGCGCCTCGGCTCGGAACAGGTAGACACCCATTGAAGCCAGAGTGCTGCGGGGCTTGGCCGGTTTTTCGGCAAATCCAGTGACCCGGTAGCCGTCTACATCCAGGATTCCATAACGGGGCGCCTCTTCAACCGGCACGTGAATGGTACAAACAGTAACATCAGCTTTGTGTTCCTGATGGAAGGTAATCAGGTGATCGTAGTTCATCTCATAGACGTGATCGCCAGAGAGGATCAGAACCAGATCCGGATTACGATCCTGAATGAAACTAAGATTTCGGTAGACTGCATCAGCGGTACCGGCATACCAATCTGCTCCTCCCCGTCCCAGAAACGGCTGCAAGATCATCACACCGCCGCTGAAGCTGCGGTCGAAATCCCAGGGGCGCCCAATACCAATATGCTGGTTGAGAGAATGAGGACGATATTGTGTCAGTACCAGCACATCAAAGATGTTTGAATTGGCGCAGTTGGACAATGTGAAATCGATGATACGATACTTGCCGGCAAACGGTACGGCCGGCTTTGTCCGCTTACGAGTCAATACCTTCAGGCGGGTTCCCTCACCGCCGGCCATGATCACAGCCACTACTTTCATGAATCGTCCTCATCCTTCCTGCTCAGAAAGCTTCATCAATGTGACCTGGGCCCTGTCCAGGTAATAGGTCCGTGAGCTATCCTTCAAAAATACCAGCGCAAAATGTCAAGCTGCTTCTGGACAAACTCTCTGGTCAATTGCGAGTTCTTACCATCAACCGAAATACGAGCTGCTGTCCTCGGAGTGCTTCCTGGATGACGTGTGAAAGTTTATGTCTCTGTCACCCTCTGGCTGTCAGGCGTAAGCCCGATGCAAATCGATAGTCTGTTGATATAGCTTATGATAACCTTCCGCCGAACGTTCCCAGCTGAAATCCCGATCCATGGCTCGCCGCTGACGCGTATACCATTCCTCCTTGTCACGATGATAGATATCCAATACCTGGCTGAGCGTAGAGCTGAGCGCCCAAGGCTGGTAATCCTTGAATAGAAATCCCGTCTGAGGATCGACCGTATCTGCCAGCCCTCCTACCTCACGGACCAGAGGTAAGGCACCATAGCGCATGGCGATCATTTGGCCAAGTCCACAGGGCTCGAACAAGGATGGCATCAAGAAAACATCTACCCCCGCATAGATATGCTCGGCCAATAGCTCGTCAAACTCCAGCTTTACTGCCGCCTTATCCGGAAAGTCTCGCCTTAGCTGGTCGGCAAGCTGCTCGTAGTAGGGCAGCCCAGCTCCCAATAGCACAAACTGTGCATCGCCCTCTTCGAGCATTCCACGCACAGTCGGTAACATTATGCCGGGACCTTTTTGCTCTGCCAATCGCATCACAGCCCCAAATAGAGGGACATCGTTGCGAACTGGCAAGCCTAGTTCTGCCTGAAGTGCTCGCTTATTCTCGATTCTGTCTGGCAGCGTCTCGACATCATAATTAACAGTGATGTGTTGGCTGGTTGACGGGTTCCAGCGTTCAGTGTCAATACCGTTCAGAATCCCGGTCAGATGCAGCAGCCGAGCATGGATCAGGCCATCCAGTCCGTAGCCACCTTCTGGAGTAGCGATCTCTTGTGCGTAACGTGGGCTGACTGTGCTGAGCATAGTGCTGTAGGCCAGTCCAATCGCCATCATATTCTCGGCTTTACCCATGACTTTCACAAGGGGGTGATCTACCGGCGGTAGCCCTGCGCGAGTCAAATGCCAGCCAATCCCCCATCCCTGATGTTGAAGGTTGTGAATTGAGAACAGTGTTGGTGCCTTGCCCAGTGTTCCATCATCTGTATATACACGTTCGAGTAGAAAAGGCACCATACCCGTATGCCAATCATTGGTGTGATATACATCAGGCCGCCAATGCTCTTTTGACGAAAGGCGGCGAACAAGCTCCAGGCTTGCTTTTGAGAAGAAGAGAAAGCGCCCAATATCGATCCCCTCATTGTGACTGTAGACAAACTTCTCGTGCGGGGCAAAAAACGGCCAGCCTCGTATGAAATGAAAGACTACGCCACCCTGTTCAACACAAGCGACCTGGACGTCTGCCACATCTTGGTTCCAGACCATCTTGAATGTATCGCAATTGCTAATCCCGAATCGCTTGTCGTCAATCAGGCCGTAATGAGGCAGCAATACACGCACTGAGTGGCCCATACGAGCCAACGTCAATGGCAAAGAGCCGATTACGTCACCCAGGCCACCTACTTTTACAAAGGGCGCACATTCAGCCGCTACGAAGAGGATATTCACTGCCGCCCTAGCCCCATTCTAGACTTTCAAGGTTTTGATAAAGCAATCTGATAACAATGCCTTCGCCAATTTGGAATTTGCCGGGGCGAAGTCAGTTGCGAAGCTCACGTGTGAGACGTAATGAGTGAAACGTGATACGTGAAAACTGCGAGAAGCCCGGTTGAATTAAATTGGCTCCGGATTTTCCCGGAGATGAGTTTATTGTTTTGTCCATCTCAAACTGTCATTCCCGCGAAAGCGGGAATCCACTTGTGTCCCTATGGATTCCTATTTTCGCGGGACGGCATGGCTGACGAAGGTGTTGGATAATAAGAGCCATCCCGAAATGAAAGTCTGTTGTCAACGTGCATTGAACCAACGATAATCAATATCAGGATAGACCTTATCAACTTCATATAACTCGTCGGCCATGCGGCGATCCGGCTTACCTGCTTCGAGCGATGCAGCCAGTGCCTCGAAGCGCTCGACATGCCGGGTGAAGCGGCGGATAGCATATTCCCGGGCCTGTCCCGTCGTGACCAGGAAAGACCAGTCGCTTGATTGCAACAGCAGCAGCTCGCGCGCGGCCATATTCAACACTGCTTTAGCGTCACCCTCGGCGTCCGGATAGCGTGCAGCCAGAGCCTCCATGCGTGTCTCAGCGTCATAGATCGGTGTCCACATCCAATGTGTATCATGATTATCCCATGTCCAGTGAGTTCCTCCCATTCCCCATGAGCCCTCGGGGATGTGCAGAACCTCAGTGGGCGGGTGGCGCTCGATGAACTCGCTGGCGCTCACAAGCTCCACTGCGGGATCCTCAGCCAGCAGCGTGAGCACCTGTTTGATCCATTCTATGCCCTCGAACCACCAATGGCCAAACAGCTCAGTATCATAATTGGACGCGATGATACCGAAATTCCCAGTCTCATCATGGTAACGCTTGAGGCGGTCGGATACCAGCCATGCGAAGTGGCGAGAGTGCTCGCCAACTTTGTTCAAGGCCCAATCAGGATGATAGTAATCCTTGAACCCCAGATCGACCCGGGTGCCGCTTACACGCCAATATTGCAGGCCGGAAACGCCATCCTTCTTGTGAAATTCTCGATAATCGTAGTCGCCGGGGTAGCCCCACTCTGCCGACCAGACTTGCATACCGGTTCGATTGTCGCGCCCGATTACGGCCACGCCAGAATGCTGCTCGGCGCCAACACCAGCAGTGGTGTCTGATACATAATAGGGCTGAAATGTAGTAGCCTGTCGTACCGGGATGACTGCCTGAATAGGGATCACATAGCGGCGCTTGATCTCGCCATAGGGCCCAATGGCATCACCGGCAGCAACACCAACCGGCTGACCACCTTCGATGGTATGTGTCTCACTGAAGAACAGCCTGAGTCCCAGATCTTGCAGGAATCTTTCGAGGCCGGGGCGGGTCTTACCATCATCCGCAATGTAAGCCGGACGGTAGGCACATTCAGGCAGCCAGATAGCTCGCGGCGGCCGCCCAAAATGGCGCTCGTAGGCAGTCACAGCCGTTTTGATCTGGCCATAAATAGACGAGTCACGACTAAGAAGAGGGAGATAGCCATGCGTCGCGGCGCTGGTGATGACCTCGATCATGCCTTCATCCTGAAGCTTCCGGAAGGCGCCAATCAGATTGCGTTGATAACGAGTATCGAAGCTGCTCTTGATGTTCTCGTACCACTCAGTGTAAAAACGGGCAAGATAGGCAAGATGCAGTTCTTCTTCTTTCTCATAGCGCTCGATGTCACTCTGAGCTGCCTTGATCTTCTCATCAAGATAGGCGTCAAAATGGTCGCAAACATCAGGATCGGCCAGCTGCTCGATCAGGATTGGCGTCAATCCAATCGTGAGTCGGGCAGGCATGTTCTGAGCTTTGAGATCGTAAAGTGCGTTCAGCAAGGGGACATAGGTCTCGGAAGCAGCCTCGTGAATCCATTCTTCACCGTGAGGCCACCGTCCTGCCATTCGAACATACGGTAAATGACTATGTAAGATAAATGTGAATGCGCCAACAGGATTCACGGTGCTATACCTTTCTGTTGAAGAAGCCAGAAACATACTGACGGTACGACAGTAAGAAAGTCACTATTTGGATTGTAGCACAGCAAAGAGCAAAACTTAAATCGCGTGAGGAAAAAGTGGTTAAACAGGAGGCAAGCACTCAGTTGTCAGGGATCAGCATGTGACACTGGTATATGGCTGATGGCTGTTAGTTGTTTGCGGATGAACATCCTGGCGGCACACCGTGCCAAGTAGCCCAGCAGAGGCTTGCCTTATCCGCACATAGCACTGCCTCGTTCCACACCGAGCCTTGATTTTGCTCCAAACCAAGGCTTGGTTTGATCCGAATCAATCCTTGCTTTGGCCTGAATCAAGTGCTGATTCGCTCCGATCCAGGCACTGGTTACAACAATTACTATTTTGAACCTGCTGGGGGGCACACGACAACGTGGTGCATGGCAGAAGAGGATTGGGGCGACTCTTTATAGAGCCGCCCCATCTGCAAGAGAGGTGTGGGAATATGCCGTTCAGCGCTTCCCACTGAGCACTCTTGCCTCAACATTCGACCGGTTAATTGGTTACACAGCGGGGGTTGAATTCGCCTCGTGCTCGGCGAGCCATTCCAAAACTCTCTCGCCAAGATAGGGATAGACATAGTCCTTACCATTCCCTGTTTCAACAGTTGCTATTATCGAGAAAGCACCAACAACCAGTGGCAAGGCCAGCCATATCAGGATAATAACAAAGGTCAACAGCAAGGCTACCGGGATCAGTATTACACCAATCACAACCACACATAGAATCCCGGTAATTACCCAGACCAGAACCATTGCTATCACACCAACCAGGATGGTGATTAAGAAGCCCACAGTAGCAACAATTTGCAAGGCAAAAGCCTGAGCTGCCTGCTCGGCAACGTAGCGTGACTTGTCTTTGTAGGCCAGATAGATCCCGAATGGGACAAATACCAGTAACAAACCTCCCAAACCACCTGTAGGAACTCCCAGCAGCAATGTAATAATTGCACTAATGTGTGCCAATGCAGCCCAGGTTCGCTCCTCTGATGTCGTCTCTGGCTTGGCGGGCACTATTTCTTGTCGTTTGCTAGTCTCACTCATTGTACACTCCACGCTATCATCTGGATCTCATAATTCATTACGCACTAGTACTACCGGGAGTTGCAGAACCAGCCAGATTAGGCACTTATGGAATGCACAAACAGGCTGGGAGCATCGATGGAGCAGTGCCGAGAGAACTCCAGTTTCTTGGCTAGAACGCAAAGCCGACACCGTCGAATCACTCTCATTCTCTCCAATCCTTCTCAGTAATGTCATTCGGGTGTGTTTCGTTTGAGTTGAGCGTAAACGTCCCGGTCCCAGATCGATTTGTATCTATTCCCGTCAAGAATGCAATCTGCCCGATTTCTTATAAGTGACTTCTTGGTT
>JAFGMS010000119.1 GCA_016927375.1 Anaerolineae bacterium | reverse complement strand
GCCAGATTAAGGCAATCTTCCCAACTGTATAGAGTACTTTGCGCTGCACTTCTCGACTGGATACAGATTTCCGCCGCAAAGTACTAGAGCCCTGCAATCAGAATGCAGTGCGTCTCGTTGATACGTCCGAACCTCGTTCCGTCATCGGCGGTCAGGTACGCGGCCTCCAAATCGGACGGCAGGTAGTGCGAAAGCAGCTTGAACCCGCGCTCGGCCAGAAAATCTTCGATGGCTCCATCTTCGATGCCGTATATCCAGCCTTCTTCCGCGCGTGCGACGGTGCCGCGGATATCGTCTTCGCCATAGAGGGTATTTTCGTAGCGAAGCACCGAGGCACGAACGTAATCGAAGACAACGACGCTGCCCTCTGCCACACCGGTGCGGATAAAGGCCAGTGTGCCGTCCACAGCTTCCGCTTCCAGGTACATCGTCACACCCTCCCATAGGAAGAGTGTCTTCTGCCCCTGTTGATATCCCGCCTCGATGAGCACATCAGCGAGGCGCTGCTTGTTGAAATCGATAGGTACGAAGACGAGCTCCGGAGGCAGCACAACCTTTTTGCGCTCAAGTACCTCGCGCTTGTAATGCTGCGTGGCATGGATGTCCAGCTCGAATATCATCGTGCCCTTGTTCCTGTCCTGAAAGCGCAGCGCCCTCGTATCCATCCCGGCGCCAAGCACCACAATCTGGGAAATGCCATCGTCCAGTGCATTCACAAAAGCCTCATCGAATGCCCTGGTCCTTGCCAGGACGTACTCATGTATGCCGGTTGGAAACAGCTTGCCCATACACAGCTTTCGTAGGATAGGGATGTTGAGCAGAATATTGGGGATAGGGGGCATAAAGAGCTCGGCCAGGTAGTCCGGCCCGCGGAAGCGCTCGTCTTTCTCCCTGGTGGCACATGCCCGTGAAAAGCATGTATATCCGGAGGTACTCGATCCCTCACGTTCAATCTTGCTTTCTGTCATTTCTGCCGCACCTCAACTCTCAATTCGATTAACCGCGACCAGCACCAGCCCCAGGTCGCGCGCTTTGGCCAGGAAACCATGCAGCGCGGCCTGATCGAGCAGACCGGAGAGAACGGTCTCGCCGTTCGATGTCCGGCGAATGGTCAATCCCTCGAACCAGTCCGACCAGTCAGAGGTTAAGTGTCCCTCCACTCTGATTTTGTAGTGATACTGTTTCATCCTCACATCCGTCTTCGATGGGCAAGTGATGGTCTCATGATTGTAGTATCGTACACGCAGGCAGAATTGTCGCCACGCGAAAGTATCAATTGTGGATAAAGGGGTGATGACACTAAAGTGTTATTTCCGGTGAAGGAAAAGGCGCAACGAGCTATGCTCACCGAATCTGTCGCGCTTTTCCACAATTCCTCCACAAAGTCATGGCAGATTGAGATCAGGCCGGATAGTTTGAGCAGACGTATCTTTTCAATAATCCGGGGACAAGACTTCCGAAGTCTGAGACAGAATCGCCTTCCAAGAAGATCGTCGCCAAAGACTTCGGAAGTCCCCCTGCCTTTTTGAGAAGATACAAGCAGACCAATATATGGAGGAACAAGATGTTCGCACGGGTAGTGGAATGTGGTCAGGATGGAGCACTGGTTGGCACGGAGACTGCGGCCAGGTACGCCGAGATGGCGGATGGGCTGATGATCCAGTATCGAGGATTTTTAAGTCACCTCAAGACGCTCGATGTTGGCAACAGGTACCTTGAGATCGGTCCGGGTCCTGGTGTGCTGACGACCGCCGTCGCGAGGGAGAAGCCGGACGCCCACATCACGGGTATCGAGATGTCCCCGGATATGGTTTCGGTTGCCGGGGAGTACATCGAACGTGCTGGTATGACGGACAGGATACGATTTCTGGTTGGTGACGCGGGCAATAGCGACGACTTTGCATCACTGGAACAGTTTGACTTGATTTACAGCACCTTCAGCTTGCATCACTGGGAAGATCCGAAGCAGGTCATACAAAACCTGATGTCCGTACTGGCGGACGGCGGTCTGATCTATATCCACGACCTGCGGCGGGCCTGGTGGCTTTACTGGGTGCCGAGCAGCGGCGGCTTCTGGAAGTCAATACGAGCGGCGTATGTATCGCGGGAATTGCGTGAGATGCTCCACAGCCTGGGCATCGAGCGCTACGAGATCAGGAGCGTGTTCCCGTTCATGCACTCGATCCTGATATGGAAGTAAGGGCCCGGCGATGACATCAAAAACGAGTCCGGACTCGTTTGCAAACGGGTTTAGACTCGTTAACAAACCTGTTTAGACTCGTTTGCAAACCTCTCTAGACTCGTTTTCGATCTCTTTTAATCCCGTTGGCAAACACTTCTAATCCCGTTTTGAGCATCGACAGCACCTTCCCGGAGAAGGTGTTCGATGCGTCTTCGTTTTACCGAGACGGCCTGTACGAGATCAAGCCCAGCTCACGGGCGCGGATGATGGCCTGGGTGCGGCTTTTCACATCGAGCTTGCTGTAGATGCTGCCGGTATGCCGCTTGACCGTGTTCAGCGCAATGACGAGCTCCTCGGCGATCTGCTGGTTCGACAGGCCCAGGCTGATCAGGTGGAGAACGTCGCGCTCGCGGGGCGTGAGGGGATCGGCGAGTGAGGGGGTGGTTGGGTGTGGAGGTGTGGGTGTGTGGGAGTGTGGGTGTGTGGGTGCCATTTCTTCTGTACTCCCATACTCCCGTACCCCCATACCCTCATACACACCCAGCAACCTGTTCGCGTAATCCGGCGCAACTCCCTTCGATGCAGCCTCACGCAGCAGAACCGTCATTGGCTCGCCTTCGTTGAGGTACATGCGGGCATAGCCCTCCGGCTCGGCCAGGGCCATCGAACGCTCCAATAAGGCCAGCGCGGAGGGGGTATCACCCAAGGCATGCAGGGCCAACGCCTTGAGCGTGCATATCTCGATCACGTGCAAGGAGGCGCCGGCGTCCTCGGCAGGCAGCAGAAGCGGCTCCAGCGCGGCCAGTGCCTCTTTGGCTTTGCCCTGTGCCAGGTAAGCCCGCGCCAGGATCGTCTGCAAAGTCGCGATGAAAGCAGCGGGCAGCGACACACTGTCTTCACCGAACGGGAAGGCGGCCTTCATCCCTGTCACCCAATCGATGACCTCCCCCGGCTGCCCCGCTTGCAGGTTCAAACGTGACTGCTGGGCGGCCAGCCGGAAATTGACCATCGAGCGGCCGCCCTCCATCAAGCTGAACTCGCCGGCTTTGCGCAATGCTTCCCAGGCGCCCTCGATGTCTCTCCGGGCCTGCCGGAGCCGGGACTGGGCGGTATAGGCCTCGCTCAGCGTCTGGACGATGCCCCATTGGCGGCACAGTTCCACTGCCTTGTCAAGCAGCTCGGCTGCCGTCTCCAGGTCGTTCCACTCGGTGTAGATGCCTGCCAGCTCGACACAGCCCGCCGCGGCCAGAGGAGCCTGTGCCGTGCTCTGTTCCGCCAACTCAATCACTTGCCGGCACGACTGTGCAGATGCCCGCAGGCGGCCCTGATGATATTGTGCCAGCGCCAGCCCTTCGGTGGCCTGCGCTGCCAGGAAGATATGGCCGTCCTCCAAAGCCATATCGCGCGCCCGGCTGCATACCCGGATTGCCTCTTCGAGCTTGTTATCCATGGCGGACATGAAGCCCTGTGCCACCATCTCGATGATATCCAGCAGTCGGCTCCATGCATGGCGCAGGGCGTCGTTTTCCGGTAAGGCCTCCAATGCCCGTCGGCACGCTCCCAGGGCCTGCTGCGCAACTGCAAGGTGGCCGTTCATATACAGCGCCCAGGCATGGTAGATCTGCAGGCGGGGGTGAGCATACAGTACGTCCTCCGGCAGTCCATCCACCCAGCGCAGCAGGGTCGTCAGCCGGGCATCGAGCAGGCTTTCTCCGGCGGCGTGCTCAGCTATCCCGGCGATCCGCTCGAAATCTCCTGCCGCCCGCAAATGCTTGACGGCCTGCTCGAACAGACCGTTCTCTTCGTACCAACGGCCGGCGCGCTGATGCAGCCCGACGATCTGTTCCTGAGATAGGGTCTGTCCCAAACGCTTGCGCAGCAGGTCGCCGAACAGATGATGGTAGCGATACCAGCGCTGCTCGTCGTCCAGGGGGATGATAAAGAGATTGGCCTGCCGCAATCGTTCCAGCATCTCAGCACTATTGTGTTCCCCGGTAAGGGCATCACACAACGGCGCGCACAGCCGGCCGAGGATGGATGTCTGAAGCAGGAAGCACTGAGCCGGATCGGGCTGGCGGCTCAAGACCTCTTCAACCAGGTAGTCGAGGATGTACCGGTGTCCGCCGGTAAAGTCTTCGATAAAGGCATGGGCATCCTGGTGCCCCTGCATCGACAGCGCTGCCAGGTGCAGCCCTGAGATCCAGCCCTCGGTGCGGGCATCGAGCGCCGCAATATCCTCCGGCGGCAAGTCCAACCCCATCACATCGCTTAGGAACGCGGCGGCCTCATCGGCCGTGAAGCGCAGGTCGTCGGCGCGCAGCTCGGTGAGCTGCCCGCGGGTGCGCAGCCGGGCGATGGGCAGCGGCGGGTCGGCGCGCGTGGCGATGACCAGATGCAGCTGCGGCGGCAGGTGGTCGATCAAAAATGCCACGTCATCGTGAATGGACTTCCCGGTGACGAGATGATAATCGTCCAGAGCAAGCACGATATGCTCAGGTAACGCGGCTATCTCATTGATCAGGGGGATGAGGAGGGTTCGAGCAGGAGCCGGCTGCGGCCCCTGGAGCATCGGCAGCAGAGACTGCCCCATCTGTGAGTGGGCAGTCTGGAGCGCGGCGATGATGTAGGTCCAGAAGCGTGTAGGTTCGCTGTCGTCTTCGTCAAGGGAGAGCCAGCAGAACTGCCGCTCACAGCTTGCTGCCCACTCGCTGAGCAGCGTTGTTTTGCCTGAGCCCGCCGATGCAGAAATGAGGGTCAGCCGGTGGCTCAGGCGCAGCCCTTTGTCCAGCCGCTCGACCAGCCGCGGCCGCCCGACCAGGCTGGCGCGCGGCGGCGGGATGTAGAGCTTGGTGGTCAGGAGTGATGTGTTCATCGCCCCCGATTCTATCATGCTTTCCCGTTCTTTGGGGTTTCCAGGCGTCTGAGCGAGACCAGCACGGCTCCTAAATCATGCAGCCAGTTCAGCAGCCCGAACAGCGCCGATTGATCGGGGAAGGAGCCGATGATAGTCGTCTCGCCACTAGAGTCGTGCCCGACTGTTATCCCAGCAAACGCGCGCAGACGCTGCGCTGAGAGATGCTCCTGGACACGGATCTCGTAGAGCGTCATCCTTACGAGCTTTACTCATGGTACACGGTCAATGCCGGTTCTCTGTGCACGCGTCTCCGGTAGGTATATTTGCGATACCCAAGCGTGATGGCTCCGTAGATGGTATATGCCTCTGGGACATCCAGATGTTTGGCCAATACCTTGGGGGCAGATTGGGCGTACCCGTTGATGCTTGTTCCCAGCCCCATCGTCTCGGCGTATAGCATCAAGTAGTGCTGCGCGCCCAAGGCGTGGTCTCTGCCGGCTGGATCCATGGTGATTCCGGCAAAGAATATCAAGCAGGGAGCGTAATGAAAGATATAGTCTCCGCCGTCGTCCATGTGGCGCAATGCAACCTCGAAATCGGCTTGCAGGTGGTGCATGTGCGCGTGTGTGTCAGAGGAGAGAAATAGGCTTGCGGGTTTGCTGGCCCCGAGTTTTATCAGCTTTAGCATGGATCGGGCGTGCTTGGTCAGGGCCATGCGCAACTCAGTGATTTTGACCTGATCGGTGACCACGATGAACACACGCTCCTGGCAGTTAATCGCTGTGGGTGCCATGCGGGCAACATCGATCAGCTGCTCGATCACCGCCTTCTCGACCGGCCGATCCTTGAACTCGCGGCAGCTTCTCTTGGTCAGCAGGAACGCTTCCATATCGGTCGACGAGATGTTGGATGCGGGCATCGGCGCGAACGCATCGCTGCCTATCTCCCGAATGGAGAGCGCGTTTTGTGGGCAGATCGCCACGCAGTGCCCGCAAGCGTGGCAGTAGGCTGCCGGGTTGATGATGGGGTGGCCATCCCCGTTACGGGCGATGACGTCCAGGCCACACACCTCGGCGCAGAGGCCGCAGGCGGTGCATTTCTCTTTGTCTAGAATGGGTGTGTTCATTTTCTACTTCCTTAAAGATAACTGCTCAGCTCTTAGCTCTTAGCTTTCAAGCTTCGATCTGTGACTTGTAAACTCAGGCTGGAAACCTGTTAAGTCTCACGTTTTAATATTTACCTATTTACCTTTTACGCATCACTCATAGCTACACTAGAGAGCGCCAAGTAGCTGAGTGGCAACCCTTAAAGATAATGATGAGTGATGAGTTAAAGCTCTATATGTGTCTTGTGCTCTCATAAGATTCAATCGAGCACACCCTCACCCATCCTGTCATTCCCGCGAAAGCGGGAATCCATAAGCCCCGTCACCTGCTGCTGTTTTCGTTCCCTATGGTAAGCCTTGGCCCAGAGCACTTCTCCGGAGCATTCTCGTTGGCTTGACATCCACTATGTCTTCTTTGCACAGAAGTAGTCATTCACAGGCGCCGGGTGCAGTACATCGGTTTCGACGATGGCAAACGAACACTCCTCAAACAACCGGTGAAGGTCTTCTTTCCTGTAGCACCACATGAACGGGATAACGCCGATTAGCTTAAGGAGCTTTTGAACGCCGAGCATGAGCCTGATGGGTAAAGTACCGAGCTCAGCATAGCAATCTGTCGCGCCAACCAGGTATCCGTCAGGCTTAAGCAGCCTGTGCGCTTCGCGCAGGAGGGCTGCCGGCTCTTTGGTGAAATGCAAGACGTTGAACAGCAAGACGGCATCGAACGACTGATCATCAAAAGGAAGCGTATAGCCGTCACACATCCGGAACTCCACATTGTGGATCGCTGCATCTTCGGCTTTGCCCTCGGCGACGGCAATCATCTGCGGGGATAGGTCTGTCGCGATGACACTCTCCACCAGTGAAGCAACGCCCAGAGCGATAATCCCGGTGCCACACCCGATCTCCAATACCTTGTGCTCAGGTAAAAGAATGGCCCGTGTTTTCCGGATAGATAAATCGTAAGCACGCTCATACATCTTGAGGTTACGCTCATCATAGCTGGAGGCCTGTTTATCCCAAAGGGTGCGTTCTTTCTCCCGGCGAACAGCGTCATTCATTGCATCTCTCCTTCTGCCCACAGCGAGCAAATATCACCACGCCATCACCTTCGAAGTCAACCGACCAATCTGTCTGATGCATGAGGGCTTCGATCAGCTCTTTGTCCTG
>JAFGMS010000118.1 GCA_016927375.1 Anaerolineae bacterium | reverse complement strand
CTGGGGAGCCAATCACGGCGTGATCAGCTACGGTCACATCGGCGCCGACCTGGTCACACTGGCATCGATGCTGCGCATCCCGGTCTACATGCACAACCTGGCTGAAGACACACTCTTTCGCCCGCACACCTGGACGGCTTTTGGCGCCAACGAGCCCATGGGAGCCGACTTCCGGGCCTGTGCCAGCTTCGGCCCGCTGTATGGGTGAGACTTTCCGTGAAACACTTAGATGTCAGGCGTATCGATGAGCAGTAGATGCAGGCGTTCGCATGGTAAGTGGGACAATCGAACCCGAAAGGCAGTGCTGAGTACCCGGTAAGACAATCAATGTTGAGCAAACACTTGCATTGAAGTCAACATGCTATAGAATGATGCGGAGGCCGATACCTATCACCAAGGAGCAGCATTCAAAATGATACAATCATCCGGGCCGATAGTATGTCCGCAATGCCAACAGATGGATAGGATACAAAAGGTGAGCAGCATCTACACAAGCGGTACCTCGAGTGGCACAACAACTGGAAGCTCCATAGGAGTTGGGATCCCGCTGGGAAAAGGGGCACCCCCTACGATAACGCCAACCCGTCATTCTCTGCAGAGTACGCAGCAGAGTCATTTGAGTGCGCGGCTGAGCCCACCAGCACGTCCTGCAGCTCCTTCCGCTTGGCTGCAAACGATTCTTATATCAGCAGGCCTGCTGCTTGGTGCTCCGTGCGTTTGCTGCGGTACTGGTTTCCTGGGTACTGACCTGACCAACATGGCGTATGGCTTAGGTGTGAGTGACACAAGTCTACACGGTATTGGTTCTTTGGTAGCAGCCGGGTTGATATTTGGTGGTGCGATTGCCATATCGGCTTATACGTATAGGCCAAAGAAAAAACAGCATGAGGCGACAGTGGCTGACTGGCAAATAGCCCTCGCAAAGTGGAACGATCTGTATTACTGCGCACGCGATGATCTCGTCTTCGATCCTGTTTTATCGCTTAGCTTCGTCCCGGAGGCAATGAACAATTACCTGGTTAATTTTGTTGAGAGTTACCGGCAGCAGACACAGCCTACGATAGATGTAACGCCCCAACAAGAAGTGGCAGCCTCGCCTGCCGCACCCTCTCTTCCCCAAGCCGAGCCCGGCATTCTCCCAGAAGATACAGAGACAAATGCCGAAAAACTACAGCGGGCAATCGAAGAACTCAAGGCCGGAAAGCAGGCAGCTGCTTATCTGACTGCCCACGAAATGATAAGAAATGACCCCAACGACTATCAGGGATGGGTTGTCCTGGCACAGGCTGCGCCAAGCAAGGAAGAGGCAATCAAGAGTCTAGAGAAAGCTCTTGAGCTGAAGCCAGATGATGAGCGGATAAAGAAACACCTGGATAAGCTGCGACAGTAGCATGGAATTGCATAGCATGGTCGGATGGGATTCATCGCAGATGACCCTCTATTGATGCAGAAAGAGCAGATTATGACACAGAAGAATTCGCAACAAGATTGGGATCAGATGACATCCGCCGAGCAGGATGCCATATATGAGCAGTTGCGCAATATGCCAGGTGGACCAGACCTTGAACTGATTCGGCAGCATGTCGAAGCCGGAGTAAGTATGTATGGCACCGATCCGCGTTATCCCGACAAACTGGTTGAGCTTGCACCGGACGGGAGGTCGTTCATCGTGCATTTCGAGGGAGAAGACATAATTCGGGTTCAGGAGATCGAGCCTCGGTGGGACATCTCGTCTCTACTGGATAGGGAAGAACCCCGATGAGTGATGAGAAACCTGTCTTTTGGTTGATTGCCGGTCCCAACGGTTCGGGCAAGAGCACGTTTTATGAAAAACATCTATCCCAGATAGTGCCTGTGCATGTGAACCCTGATCGAATTGCAAAGCAGGTAGATGCACCGGATCAAAAGGCTCGCGATTTCGAAGCAATGAGGCTGGCGGAAGAGCAGCGGCAGGATCTGATCGCAGGCGGCAAAACCTTCGCAGCCGAGACAGTCTTCTCTCATCCCTCAAAGATCGAGCTCCTCCGTCAAGCCCAAGCATCGGGATACGATGTCAATCTCGTATTCATTTGTACAGATAATCCTTATATTAACTCTGCTCGTGTCCAGCAGCGGGTTCAGATGGGAGGGCATAGTGTGCCTCCTGAGAAAATAGCGCCACGTTATGAACGTTCGCTCCAGAACCTGCGAGAGGCTTTGCCTTTGGTGGATCGTGCATTCTTTTACGATAATTCCATCAATGGCCAGCCCCATCGTCTGGTTCTTGAGGTCGAACATGGAAAAGCGAAGGACACTCGAGAGCAGCTACCCCAATGGGTTGAGGAGACATTCCCGGAGGGCGTTCAGGATTATCTTCAGGATCAACTGCGTTCACAGGAACCTACACTACAGCGGTAGCGAGATCAAGCATTTCGTTCGATGAGCAACCAATCACAGCCTGCTATAGCCCCTACTCCATTCGTGGAATAGGGGCTTTTGGCTTCAGGCTGATACTGCTTGGCGGGCAGATTGTTGTCGCCGGCGTCTCTGGAGAAAGGCTGACAGTTCGTTGCGTATACCAGGAACATTGAAATCTGCTATCGTTACCGGCAGGTGTTTTGGCTCAGTTGGGAGCGTGCCGTTGTCCAGATGCGTCAGGTAGGTCATCAATCTTGCCGCAATCTTATCCCGATCCTCTGCGCGATAGCATTCCCAGAGCCGCGGCATCTCGTTGTAGTTGAGATGGTATTTGAAGAATGACAGAGGGCGTTGATAGGCCGACTGTAAATCAAGGCAGAGCACATCTTTTCCAACCAGAGGAAAAGAGACTACAGGCATAGGTTCATCTATACCCCAAGAATAGCACCAAAATCTTCCCTCAGAATATTCTTGTGTTGGTCCAGCGGAGACTGTAGCATGATAGGCCTTTGAGTTAGGCTCATTGGGGTAAATTGGTACGCCCTGTGTTACCGGAAGACCACAAGGAATGTAATGCAACTCAATCAGAATATCCCCCTTCTGTAACAACGCTTCACGCTCTGTGCGGTATTTCTCCCAATATTCTCCGTATTGGAGAAGACGTCCTCCAGGTAAAGAGGAAGGCGTGAGCAATTCAACCCGGACAATTGATTCCTCATCATGCGCTTCGGCCCTCTCAGCATCGATGATTTCAAGGGAAGCTTCCTGAAGGCTGATTTCTTCATCCGCGTCTCTGGATCCGGTTCTTAAACCCAGACTGGCAGTATATCTGATGGCATGTTGTGAGTGCTCTATATCGAGATCGAGGTCATTGAAAATGGCTGCCATGAAAAAGGAGCGGAAATCGCAGCTCCAGATGTCAGGCCACGTGAGTAATCTGTCCATGAGAACAGGGTTAATGCCGTTGAAGGGGTTTATCATGTCGTCTCCTAATCGGGCTTGCTTTCCAGCATTGTACCTTTTCTCAGTCACGATACTTGAAAAATCACCTGTTTCGGGTATTTCCTTCTATTCCTGCGTCGTTTATGTTTGGGTAACTGCAATTGACTGGCTACCGAAAACCTGTCGACGGCGGTATTGCCTGGCCCGTTGGCTGTCTAGTGTTTTCTGTAACAGCCGATACTGCAACGGGTGTATGAAGAGAAGGATGACGATGTCGACCTGAGTATTTATTCGTATCGGAGAAGTGCTCGATGATCTATTGGTTTTTGACAACCTATCGAGATGCTGCCGGACTCTATGTCGGGGTGCCCGCAATCTTGCTGGCTCTGATTGGGGCAATCATTACTGCCTGGGCCCTGGGGACGTCTGGTCTGAAGTCATCTAGCGGTGATCTGGGCAGCAAACAGATCCACATCATGCTCCCAGAGCTTTTGCTATCTGCGCTCGCAGCAATGCATCTGGTACTGCCGATAGCTGCTGCCGTTGGCCTCAACCGATCCAGGAACCAGGCAGTCAATGCGTTTCTCTCACTGCTGCTGGGTCCAGTTGCGTACGACTACACCCGGCTTGCCATTGGCGGCGGCATCCTGCTCGGCGCAGGCGGCCTGGTGTTCCTCTTGGTCTACTCGCAGCTCGAAGATGGGGGTTGGCTGCGGGAGAACATCAACCGTCTGCGTGATCCGATGCGACGAGTCGGTGAATTAGGGAGTGCGGCCTTTGTCTCTCCTGGCCAGATGGCCGTATTGCAGAAGGACAAGGGGCGTTATCAACTTGAAATACTGGGAGCATTCTATGGCACATGGGGGGCCTTTGAGTCTGCGAAGAAGCTGCGTCGCATTGATCGGCTCGCTGTGTTTTGGAAGGAGCGAGGTCGTCTCCGATTTTCCCTGGAAGATCAGGCGCGAGGAACGGCCATCATCGGCCCGCCCGGAACAGGCAAATCACAAGCAGGCATCTTGCCGATTCTGGGGGACAGCATGAAAGCCGGGCATTCTATCATCTTGCTGGATCCGCAAGGTGAGCTGCTGCCGAAGGTGGAAGACTTCGCACGGGTGACGAGGCATAAAGTCATCGTACACGATCCGACCGATCCAAGGACGGCTCATTTCAATCTTGCCGATGGCATAACGAGTGTTGCTGAGGCAGGGGCTATTGCTGGCATACTCATCCCCCCCATCTCTGGAGGCGATAATCAGTTCTGGGTTGACAGTGCGAGGAACTTGCTGGCTGCCTGCTTGATCCGCTTCGAGACGATGGGCGAAATTCTGGAGCATACTGACGATATGAAGCATCTGGGCCAGCAGCTTAGCCAAGGCAAAGACGCAGCGGCCAATCTCGCTTCAGCCTTCAGTGCCAGCGTTCAGGCAGATGGGCGCACCGCTGCCGGCATATTGGCGCAGCTCCACAGCACCGCTCTGTCTCAATGGGCAGAGCCGACTGTGAAGCTCAGCACCGATCGGACCGACTTTTCTGCCGACAAGCTTGTTCATCAAGAGCCAGCTGTAATCGTGCTGCGCTGCCCTGGGAGATACATGAAAGTGTATGGCCCTTACTTAGCCGCCATTCTAAGCAAGCTAATGATGGACCTGGACACTCTTGGCGAACAGCATGGCGGCCCTTGTCCACTACCAGTGAAAGTCATCATTGACGAGTTTCCTGCCCTAGGACGGCTTAGCCAATTTCCAGAATGGGTCAATCTCTATCGTAAACGCCATATCTCATTCGTGATCGCTATGCAGTCTATTGCGCAGCTTTACGATAAGTACGGGAAGCACGGGGCTGAGACTCTGATTGCGGGCTTGGCGCTCCAGGTTGTGTTTGGGTCCTGTGACCCGGCAACCGCTCAATATGTTGTTGGAATGCTGGGTAAGGCAACCCAGCATGTGGAGTCCAGCATTTTCCAGAAAGACACTCCTGCCCGCTCGCAGCAGCAGCGACGCCAACGTGACCTGATGACGGTAGATGAGGTTATTACCCCACCGAAGGGTAACTGCACCATGCTGTTCCGGTATGCGACAACGACCTATGCTGCACAGATTGTCATGCTGGCGAAGCTTACTTACATGTTCGAGCGTCAGGACTGGAGACAAGCCATCGATAACAACCGCCACGTTCCTGTGCCAACGGAGCTACAGGTAGTTGGAACCGCCGAGTTGTTTGGCCGCTCCGCCGCACAGGCGCAGCGGCAAACCCTGGCAGTCGAAGCGCCGATTCTCAAAGCCCAACCAGTTGCCACCGCCAGTGAGCCTGTTCCTCTGCCTAACTCATTCCAGGTTTCGTTGGAAGATTTACTCGGCGATCAGGCAGAGGATGATGTGGATGACCTGTTCAGCGATGACTTCTAGTGATGAATAGAGCATGTCGAGGAAGCTTCCCCTAGATCGGTAAGATAGCTGGGGAAAGTCGGGAGTGTGCCTGCCAGTGCATCGATGTACTGACAGTGCATTTCGAACTCAAAGCATACGATACATGTATACACCAAAAGGTAAGAGCAATCATTTTATGGAGGTTGGTAGAAGCAAACTCAGATCATCTGTATCAGCGTTTTGCCACTCAAGGAGCTTCGCCTTGATATCGTCCAGCCCAACGACAGGTTCTTGATCCTTAATCTCCCAGACGATTTTCCCATCCTGAGCGAGAATCAAGACGTGAGTGATCTCTTTCCTGACGAGGCGCTCACCATTTGGGCGTAGGTAGACGACGTTTTGCGGCACTGTCAACTTGATAGCCTTTCTGCCTTCGTAGTAAGCGGGAACTATATCCAGATCGATTCTCAAGGCATCGCGCCTGGATACGAAGTGAAAGAACGTGATGAAGAAGTCAACGGGCGTAGCAGCACCCAGCAATTGTTCGAAGCGAGACACGTTTATTACTCTCTTAAGAACCTTCGACTTCACTCAGAAATACCTCAAGTCGATGGCGTACACCGGAAACCTCGAGTCCAGGTAAAAGCGGCAAGGGATCTCTTTGTGTAGCGTTGATAGCGCCACTTTTCAAGCCCTCATGGATCGTCATTAACCGAGCGGCAATCCGATCCTGGTCAGTGGGGCTGTAAGTATCAAAGAACTTAGGCACATGCGAATAATCCACTCTGTCGTCGTAATGCTCAATATATACCTTACGATAGGCACCCTCAAAATCAGGTTCAAAGCGACAACCATCAAGCAGACGGACCTCAACTCCTCGCAGCGGTTGGTCGACATTGAACTGATAGGTCGTAATTTTGACCAGATCGGGTTCCATGTCGCGCGGATCGATGACATGGATGCTGTAGGCGCTACTCTCTTCTTCATTGGGATAGGAGGGTTGGTTAGGGATAGTTGGCCGGTTGCGATGCAAGAAATCTATCTCTACGATCTGGATGCCGCTTTCTAAGAGACTATTTCGCTTTGATAGGTATTCCCCTACATCTTCGCGACTCGTCTCAGGGTCTCGTGCATTCGCTGGCGAGATGAGCTCAATCCACGCTACAGGCTTACAGTTGAGGTCTTTGCGATCTTCGGTCCGATAAATCTTGAGAGCATAGTAATACTTCTCATCAGTCAGTTCTCTCAGACTGACTGTTTGCTCAACAGGCCCCTGAGAGCTCGGAGTGAGTAAGTGTAAAGACTCAATTCCTGGGTCGCCATTCTCAATACGACGAGAACGTCGCCATTCCTCCTTGTCAGAAGGCATCTCGTCAACTTCACGGAGTTGGAGTCCTTTGTCAATGGAGGTTGTGTAGCCCATTGCGCAGATCTGATCCTTTACGACTACCTCTAGATCTATTAGGTAGCTCGTATTGAATTGTGCCCATCCTGAACGACCTGGTGTTGGGGCATGAAGCTCATCGTTCAGATGCGGGTTGACCCCGTAATATTGGTTGATGACTTCGAAGCTCATGCGTGTCTCCTATCTGCGCAGTTACATTATGCGCCACCTGCCTGATGTGGATGAGAACATCCTTACGGCAGGCAATCGAACAGCTTGCATATTCAGCTTCAAGACGGTGCCACTACTTCTTCATCTGTGCTTTGCAGTTCGCGGAGTGCAGACTTAATATTGTCCAGCCCAGTGATGGGTTTTCGATCCTGGATCTCCCAGACGATCTTTTCATCTCGAGTGAGGGTTAAGACATGAGTGCTTTCGATTCCAAAAACGCACTTACCGTCCGGGAGAGGTCGAGTGACATTTTGCCGCACTGTTAACTCAATGGCTCTTTCACCCTTGTGTTTAGCCGGAATTATCCTTAGCTCGAATGTTGGAACATTGCGCCCAGAGACGAGGTGAAAGAACTGAATGAAGAAGTCAGTGGGCGTGGCGGCACTTAGCAACACTGTGAGGTCAGACATGGCTACAGCTCCATATCTAAACCAGGACTGAGATCATCGTTGTTACCTCGGCCTTCTGGCAGAATCGGCAAAGGATACTTTTGTTTCTCATTGATAATTCCACTGGTGAGACCATGACGAGTCGTCTCCATGCGGGCAGCAATCCGACCCTGATCCTCAGGACTATAAGTCCTTAAGAGTCTGGGCGCCTGCAGGTGGTCCACCACGTCAGCGTAATGATTCATATAGGTCCTCTGATACACCTCATCAAAGTCGATTGTAGCATGCTTCCCCCCCGGCAGATCAAAATTCACCGCCGGCAGAGGTTGATCGACACCGAATGGGTAAGTGGTAATGTTGACCTGGCCGGGCTCCATACCACGTGGATCGAGTACAGTGATACTGTGTGGGCTGCTGTCTTCATCTTCGGGATAACGAGGTTGGTTTGGAATTGTTGGCTCATTAATGTGTCCGAGATTCACTTCGATAACCGGGACGCCATTTTCTAAAAGAGTATTTCGTTTGGACAGGTACTTCATCCAATCTTCCCGGCTTATTTTGGGGCTTGGGGTATTTGAAGGTGAAATGACTTCAATCCAACCAACCAGTTCTCCTTCGATATCCTGCTCTACGGCAGGTCGGTAGATTTTTAGAGCGTCGTAATACTCTTTGCCCCCCGCTAATTCTTCTAAACTCATCAATTGGGATCGAGAGCTATCAGGACCAGCATGAGGGCTGGCAGAAGGTTGTAAATCTGCTGGGCTAAAGACGTGACCGTCGCTCTCGAGCGAGCGTACACGACTCCATTGATCCTCGCTAGTGTCGGGGTCTATCCCCTCGAACTCACGAATTTGGAGTCCTGGTCCCTTGTCGACAGTATAGCCTTGCGGCCTGAGTTGGCGCCGCAGAAAAGTTTCCAGAGTATCTACATATCTATCATGGAATGCTTCCCATTTCAGACGCCCTGGACGAGGTGTTGTGTCTTGAAGCTCATCATTCAGATGAGGGTTAACTCCGTGATATTGGTTAATAATGAGGCCCATGTGCTTTCCTATCTTCCGGTTGCGTTATACACTCTAGCGTGAATTAGAGTATATACATGGCGAATGTCTCAACAGCCTGCGGCTTATGGGCTCTGCACTCAGTCATTTTCGCTGAGCACATCACTTTCCGAGGTATCCTCTCTCAACTTTTCTACCCGATCCATGTACTCCTCAGCCGACTCTCCAGGGAGCACTGGCGGGGGTTCAGGGTTCGGATCAGCAGGCTCTGCACCCCCGGCACTGGCGGCTTGAACGGCCTCGGTGATGCCGGCCAGCCGGCGTTTCTCCCGGACCAGGTAGATAGGCCACCACAAGTAGCGCTCGGCGGCTTTCTTCTCAGTCTCGCTGAATATGGATTGCTGTGACATGTTTTTTCTCCTTGAGGTGATGCGTCAAAAACCTTGTCCTCGTGCTCTGATGAGTTTCTGAACATCTACGACTCACGAGCCAGAGAATCGCTGGAGTTCATGCTCTGATGGTGTGCTGGTCAGGTAAAAGATACCCTCGTCGGTCTCCATCATAAACTGAAAGCGCGGCAGTCCGGAGATGATCTTGAGGTGCTGTTTGGTATAGTGTTGGAAAGCTTCGTCGTTGTAGAACACATCCTCACTGCCTTTCTGCCCAAAGATGACCCGGATGGGGCAGTTATCGAACAGCAAACGAGCGTCTTCGTTGTTGAGGAAGATGCGCATCTGCTGGTCGATGGCGATCACCTTCTTGCGCTTGGTGCGCAGTGTCTTCACAGCTGTGATCAGGAACTTCATCAACGCCGGATGGCGCATCATACGGTAAACCTCATCGACTGCGATCACCCGCGGATTATCATCGGCCATAGCGGTGCGCATGATGGAGGCCAAAACCTGGGTATAAGCGATAGAGATCAGGACGTCGTTGTCCTCCAGTTCATCGAAGCAGAAGATTCTAGGTAGGTGCTCGTTTGCCAAAGAGAAATCGACGCTGGTCTTGCCGTCCAAAAAGAACCCATATGGGCTATCATTGCCACAAGCCAGACCGGTGAGCTCCTCGACCAGCTGGCGAGCCAGATGTTTGGCCTCATCGGTATCGCCAAGGCCGAACAGCACCTCAAGTACATCGGAGATAGTGGGGGCCTGGTCCGGCGTCATAGTACGCAGATCATGGGATGTGTAGAAACGATTCAGGGCCCTGGATAGCAATCCTTGCTCCATGTTGGCATCCGATGTCCCTCGCAGAGATCTCCCTAAAAAAATCTCGTAGAGGGACAATACATGAGCGATTTGTTGACCCAGTTGATCGGTGATTGGGTCGTGAGGGTTCAATTTTGTTTTGCGGGCAGAGATGCTCATGGCCTCGATGCCAAACTGCTCGGCCAGTTTACGTCCATGGCCCATCGGCTCCAGAAAATCGAAGGGGATACCCAGGTGAGCCAGCGTGCGGGACAGGAAGCAGTTGAGAGCGAAGGTCTTGCCGTTGCCAGTAACACCAACCCATATCTCATGGGTGGCTTTCTTGCCTTGTGAGAGTTCCCAGTCATCGTAGATGTAAGGATACTTGCCCCCTCCTGCATTGAAGCCCCGTATGATGCCTCGCTTGGGCTCCAGTTTCCTCATCCCCAGAAATCCTAGCATCAATGCAGCTACGTTGCTGAGCATTGGCCAGGTGGTAGGATTGCCCTCGATTTGTCGGGTGGGAAGTGCCGAGAAGTATTTAGTAGCCGCGATCTGGGCCAGGCCCACCTCGGTGCGTATCCGGATAGCAGCCTTAAGCTGCTTTTTCACTTCGTCGACACGCTTCTTGAGCTCGGTCGTATTATCAGCCGGGATAGCGATCTTGATCTGCACGTCATGCAGCGCCCTGCCGTCCAGGATCTCGGCCAATGCCGTCGTACAGTCACTCACCTGGCGATGGCTGGCGCTGTCCAACCCGATCGAGGTTGCCAGATGGGCATTCATGGCGGTGATAACACCCTCCAGCTTGGCGATGGAATCGGCGGTTTCCCAGGTCTTGGGGATATCAACCAGGAAACCAAGTGGAATACCCATGCCGAACAATCCGGCCAGAGGACGGAAGAAGTTCCAGTCTACAGACAAGAACTCATAAGACGACAGCATACAGAAAAGCGGACGTCCACTTGGGCGCCCAACCGGCTTCAGGTGCCATAAAGGGCGCCGCTCAATGACATAATTACCGCGCATGAGAGGGGGCCAAGGGCTTTGAGTGACCCTGGCTCCCAGTGTTGTCTGAGCTGCCATTCCCAAGGCCTGGGCATTGGTATCGCTCTCGGCCCAAAGAGAGAGTCCGCACAGGGCTTGCTGGAAGTCACCATTGCGCTCGATGCTTTCGTACCAGGTACGGTACTGCATCAGCGTGGCGTAGCGCCAGGGCTCGGTTTGTGCGATGGACTTGGCCTCTTCGAGCGTCCAATCGATGAGCGGCTTCAGACTGGTGGAAATGTGCCAGGTAGCGATGCGGGCTGGTCCGTCCAACGCGCGCAGGAATGCAGCCAGACGTTCCTGAAGCTGGTAAAGCCCTTGCTCATCAGAGTGAAGAAACAGATCGAAAGGCTCGATCAGATATGTCAGGTTCTTGAGCTTTTTGGTCGGGACGACGGTTAAACCAGGCGTGATTGCTGTAACCATGGTTACTCTTGCCTATCAGAGCGGCCATTGCCGCGTACGAAAAATGGGTTATCAACGACAGCCAGACCAGTTTTACCCAGGTTGGCGAAGCCGCCCTTGTAAACCAGAGTTTGGGGAGGCAGCTCATCTTCCTCATCCTCCCACTCAACCTCGAAGAGCTTGTCCGCTTCCAGTTGGCCGTCTTCAGGAGAGACTTTGAGAAGTTGGGTGATGGGCCCTGGCACAGTGTTGTTTTCAGCATTGTCCAGAGCAGAGATAGTTAACAGGCTGCGAACTGAACGGAGCAGAAAGGCATTCAGCGCCAGCCCTTCGATGGGATGTGTGAGAATCACCACCAACAGAGCAATTGAGATAGCGCCGACGCAGCCGGGAAAGAAACCCACGATACGAGTAAGCGCCATGGCTCCCAAAGCGCCACTACCACCGGCAAACAGCAACCGCTTGAAGCTGATTGGCCCAAACCCTTTTTCTTGTCTCTCAGTAATCCGAGAACTCATTTTTGCTGTCATGTGTTACCTCGAAGAAATCCACCCTACCTTTTTGAGTGATTTGCAGGCGCGGGAAGCAGTGGGGACGGATCCGATCCGTCCCCACCAACCAGTACACTGGGGACAGATTATTACTGTCCGACGAGGGTTAATACGCCGCCACCAGCAGCAAACACTACCAGCCCTAATCCAATTGCTACATTGTTGAAAGCTTTTGGATTGTTCTGTTTCCAGTCCGACACAAGTGGAAGTGATGAGCCCAGGTACATAAAAGCCAGACCGAGAACTCCAATCACGGCAAACGAGCCAGAGATGGCGATGAGCAATTCACGGATTTGTTCAATGAACTGTTGGATTTGGTCCATGCTACTTCCTCCTATATGATGATGCGAGTAAAACGGGCACGTCTTTACTTATCGGATCTGAATGGTGTACTGGTACCCCGCAATGGTGATCCCTGCATAGGGGTCACCAGACCACGGAAAGCGAAGCGAGATATCTTTCGCTTCGCCGGGCTGGACAACGATAGGGAGATCGGCGTCCGGCTGAACAGCTGGCCCGATCGGGAACTGATCTTCGGCGACAGCTGGGCTAAAAACGGCTTGAATGTCATTGGGGCGTACAGTGATCTTTTGAGTATGTGAGTTGAAAAGGCGCACGGTGAGCAGCAGCTCGCCTTGATCCTTGCCCTCCGTTACCACATCGAGAACCAGCACATCGAGATTGGAAGCTGAAAGTCTGGTAGAAGGTGCATAGGGAAGAGCATAGCTAACCGGATTGCCAATGGCAGGCTGAATAGAAAGACTGGCGCTGCTTAGGTTGCTGGGAACAAGAAACCCGACGGTTGTGGTAAAAGTAGTGTCCTGAGCGATGGCTGTCGGCATGTTGTAGGGGAAGGCATGAGTAATGGACGAGTCTACATAAATAGGCGTATAACGCTGCCCGGACTGATCGGTTGCGGTGATCGCCAGAGTTCCTGTAGAGAGTTCCACTTCTTCAGCGGTAGTGATGGCTACGTCGACTAGTAAATACTGCCACTCTGGCTGAAGCTCTGCCCCGGCCGGACCGCGTGAGGTATAGGTATCCTCAACAGAAGCGGTTACACCTTCAGCGATCTGGGCGGCCTGATGCGGCCGTGTCTGCTGGTTGCTAAGATTGGCCTCAAGGTCGATCACTTCCTGCTCGGGCAGATAGGTAGCCTCAATCACCAATCGGTTAGCCGCCGGGTCTGCAATCAGCACAACTTTGATGCCAGGCTTGGCTTGATTAAAGATGCTGACGTCTTGCCGATCTACCCGGTGGGCAGATTGGATGCTGAAGGTGTTGGTGTGGCCAGTGTTCATCTGCAGTCGGATCGTGTCACCCGGCACCAGCTTTTCGAGAAACTGCTGGTTGCTAGCAGAGTAGGGGATGCCGATCACGGGTTGAACAACCAACCCCAGAATGGATGTTGCCACTTCGGGATTCTGTTCAAACTGCCAATCAGCATAGTCTACTGCTCGCTGCTGTACTGGGAAGATGCGCGAGGCAGCATTGGCCGGCTGGATTTCCAGCATGGTCGGGTAATATTCCTTGAGATTGTCACTCCCTTTGATGTTGGCATCGATGTTCTCCAACGCCACAGGTGTCAGCGTGGGTGTGACGGCTAGATCGGTCTGGACAACTGCCGTGGCGGTCAAATTCTCTTCACTGACTTCTACTGCATCATCACCCAGTAGCGCACTAAATAGGGAAAACAACACACAAAAGAGCACTAATACTCCCACTCCAATACCAACCAGAATGAGCGGGTTGATCTTTTTCTTCTCGGGGGCAGCGAAGGAGACCTGTGATATCTTGCCATATCTGACCTGATCAATGATAGCGTCGGAGACCGTCACCCACTTGACTTCGCCATCAGTATCTGTTTCCAAAGGGACAGATATACCTGCCATATCAGGATGAAGACCGCCGTGAATAAGCAGGCAGTCATCAATGACCTGCGAGCGTTGGTGGTCAGGAACATTGGCCATGCCATAGGTGGTAATGATGCACTGTTCGAGTGCTTTATCAAAAAATGCTCGATCGGGGATGGCCATGAACAACTCGTCCAACGTTTCGACCGGCATCCGCTCCAACTCGTCTTGTGTGAAGAATTGGCCGAGAGGGACATTCTCGGGAGTAAGATCTGCCGGATCGGTATGGGGGGGCTGATCGGTGGTTTCAGGTATACGCGTTGTTGTCATCGTTCTTTCTCCGACGATTTGGCCTGTGGCGAGGAGGGCGATTGAGGAGCACCAAGCGATGGCAGTCTCTTGCTGCTCGTTTCACCATCAGGGGATAGTGGTGCTCCGCTGCCATGCCTGGCTTGTTGAGTTAACGACATCACAAAATGAACTGCCCCCCCTTGCCGCTGCCCTAGATAGGCACCCATCGCTGGATCTTTGCTGGGGTCTCTGCCCAGAGCTTTAAGAATATCAGTGATGGCAGACAGGGCCTGGGACTGGTTGGTATATCCGCCTGATGGTGCATGGCGGACGGCGGCTGTCATGGCAGTGAGGAGAGAGTCCCTTAGCTGCGACGTATCAGCGGCATCAAAGCGGACATCCATTTGGCCGCCTGCTGCGCTCTCCTTTTTGTCACCACCCAGTAGCAGCGCACCGCCTAGTCCAGGCATCATGCGCTGAGCAATAGTGCCCTCCTGAAATTGCCCAAGCTTCTCTTTTAGTGCTGAGCCCTCCGGCAGCATCCTTTGCCCCATGGTAGCAGTGTGGAACAGCTTGTCGCTGCCGGCCATGGCGCTGCCAGCGGCAGTGGCCATGCTGCCTGTGCTGGCTAGAGTAGTAGCCGCGCCAATCCCGGAAGCGGCCAGACTGGCCCCGCCGGTCGCGATACCAAGTGCGGCAGTGCCGGCCATGGTAGCACCAGCCATCGCAAGATCCGAGGGAGCCATCACTTGCCCACCCACTACCTGCGACATAGCCTTGAACATGCGGCTGAGCGCATCTGTAATGGCTCCCCATGCCCGGATGAGAAAAACGGTCTCGAACAGCAGACCAATAGCGGCGGCGCCAAAAGCTAATGTAGGGCTCTGCGTCCCAGCCGCGGTGAAGACGATACCCATAACGACAGCTTGGAGCATGGCGACAATGGCGCTAAAGATGAAAAGCTCCAATATCATATCCAATACGCTGCGGGCCATCAGCTCCGTACGCTCAAAGAGGGCGAACGGCAAGGCGATAGCGAGGTCAATAAACAAGATGCCGGTAGCAATCGTCAGACACAAATAGATCAGTTGCTCAAGTAAGCCGAAAATGATGAAGAAAAAGCTCAACAAGAGACGGAAGATACCTGCCCAGGCATCGGTTATGAACCCAATACGATCATCAGACTCATAACTGAGCCAAGAAGTATCGTCCAGTTCAGGGAAATACTCATCCTTGAAATTGAGGGATTCTCCCGAGTTTACAGGTAGGTTTTCGGGAGCAAAGAGTACATCTTCAGCGTTTGATAGAGTGTACGCCATGGCGATGTCGAGGCCATCTTCGTAATGGTCATCTGGAATATAGGGCTTAAAATGGTTAACAAGGGGATTCAGTGTCACATCCGTAGGGCTGTTGCCAATGTCTGATAGTGGCTCAAGGCCTGGAGCAGCACCGTTGGCGTTCTCGATCTGGGGAAAGACAATATCGTAAAAGACGCTGCTAAGGCCTCGCCGTGCATCTTCAACATCTGTATACAGTTCAGGTCCTATTTGAAAAAATAAAAGGGCCAGAAGAAACCACATCAGTGCCTTCTTCCAATCCACTACCCTGATATGGACGAAGGGCGACAATAGATAGGAGAAAGCCAGCAGGAATACGGCAAAGGTGGCGAATATGCCCAAGATGCCATGTTCACTTGCGTCCAGACTAATGGCAGCCACGCCGGAAATCGATGGGCCAAACAATGCGGTTTTTAGCCAACTGGCAAACCATTGCACCAAATAACCGCCAAGCAGCATTGCACGTGCAGCACCCCAGACAAACTCGCAAAAAGAGGTGCTGAGATCGTAGAAGAAAATCTGCAGCGGGACAATGAAAAGCGAATCAACCATAGGTTATAGTTCTTTCTTCTTTGGCCGGTTGGCAATAACTACAACGAACAAGATAATCATTACAACCAGAAGAAGCGCAAACAGTAAGATAAATAACCCATGCAACGGCAAACCGCTGTTTGTGGTTGGCTCATCAGCTACTGTTCCAGGAATAGCCGTGGCTGGTGTCGCAGTGGCACCCGGTGCCAATTCATCAACAACGACAAGGACTGTGGGGGTGGTGTCTAGAACATCTGGTGATTCGGTAGACTCGGCTAATACCTCAAGTTCGGTGCTAAGCGGACCGAGGTTAAGATCGGCTAGAGGGTCTTCCCCGTTGAAGGATGGCAAGAAAGGTTCAGGCGGCTCACTAGGATCACGACTCATATCCCACATTGGCACCAACTGGTCATCACGCTCTGCGATGACAAAGAAGTTGTATAGTATCTGGTCACGCGGAACAATGGACAGGGTGAAGACTTCCTGCTCTTCGACAGGAATGAAACCCCAGTTACGCCAACCGTAGATAAACTGGACGCGGTAGGTACCTGGCAGCAGGTGGACAATGCAAGTGCCATCTTCATCCGTCAGACACTTGTCATGATCTTCCAAGATAGGTGGCTCATCAATCTTAATTGAGATGGATACACCCTTCATCAGATTCCCTGCCCCATCGCGCACCACGATGGCAACTAGTTGTGTGACAGGTTGCATAACTGCAGATGATTTTCGGACTGGAGCAGCCACGAAGGCAACACCAGCAATGAAAAACACAAACAGCATATGTAACAGAATGATGCACAAATTACGAGATCTAGACAGAGTCATTGGGAAACGCAGTAATCTGGCAAGCGTCATGAGTGAGACCTCCTGTGTAAGCCCAAAATCGTGAGTATGTTTAGAGCCAGAATAGATGCTGTATCTAGAGTCATTCACGACCAATACCTTTTCAAGGCATGATGGTGAGAGGATCGACTTCCACGCTATCAACTCTAACCGCAAAATGTAGATGCGATCCGGTGGAGCAACCGGTACTGCCGATGCTGCCCACTACATCGTTACGTTCCACGATCTCACCAGCATTTACAGAGAAGGCTGATAGATGTGCCCACCACACCTGCAGATTGTGACCATTAACCGTTGCCGTGGCTTTGACATAGTTGCCGTAGCCGTTGTGCGGCGGTTGACTGCCCTCCATATCTGAGCAATCAGGTCCCCCAGGGTTATCACCAGCGTGCTGGATGACGGTCTGGTCAGCATCGATGACGTTGTAGGTAGGCGAGCCTACTGTCAGCACATAGTCGATTCCGTTGTGCCACCATGGAGTCTTTCCATCGCATTCCGGATGGCTGAGATCGCCAGTGAACTCGCTAGAGCAACCAAAACCCCGGATGATATAGACATTCCCGACCGGGTGTCCTAGTAACAGTTCCTCCCCTGTGTCTGGCGGCGTGCCCGTTCCTTCCCCGCCGGGCGTGATCTCGCCCACACAGGTATCATCGTATTGGTTCTTCCATATGCCCACGTTGCTACCCAGCGTATTGTGTTCCAACATCTCCTCGACATCCGCTGTGTCAAGCGGGTCGAGCACATAACCGATACGCCACACTTCAGGCGCCGGAATGTAGGCAGCTACAGTATAGGAATGTATGGCTCGAGGCTGCAGCACATTAGCCTGTGTGGTGACATCCAAGGGTGGAATGCTGATCTCGTCATGGGCCTCAGAGCTGATACCCCATGCCCCAGTCGTATAGGTATGTCCATCGGCCTCAATGACCTCAAAAACATAGAACTGTGCGAATGGGTAAACCTCATACTGGCTGGTAAACGAGGAGTTCTCGACGGTAACGTCCCATTGAGCTACCCAGCGCAGGCTGGTTTCGTCTGTTTGTGGCTTCTCATACTGGAAGGGGCCTGATACAGACACATTATCTATCCATACCCAAATGCCGAACCCAATACCCCCCACCCCACCAATCTTGACATGCTTGCCGAGCGGGAAATCGCTCATCAGCTGATAAGGTGTCGATGTGGGCCAGGGTGTGTAGGTGGCCGGTGGTGGCGTCAGGGTCTCCCAGCCCGGCTCCATGGTGTGCGTTGCTGGGGGGATGGAAGTTGGACAGGTCCATACCGGCATCTCCTTGGCTCGCATATTGGTCGTATTGCAGGCCAGGATGGCTGCCAGCAAAACCAGCAAAACAAAGATGATATATAAAGTCATTTGTTGTCGCTTCACGGGCTGCTCCTTTATGGGATCAGACCAGGCGCGTTGGCTGGTGGGATCAGGATCATCCAGTTTGCATCACTGCCTGGGCGAAAGTCCCGCGCCATAGATAAGAATGGAACAACTACCTGAATGGTATTGTTGGTAGGTACGTGAAAAGACGCGCCGCCGCTCAGGTCAGTGAAACCATGAGCCAGTTGAGTGTTAGTCGTTGCATTGACTACGCGTACGCTCAGTCCGACCACACCCTCATTAGGATCGACTTCCTTGTTATTGTTTTTGTCATAGCCAATCAAGAGGGTGATCGACAGCATTCCTATTGGCGCCGATGTTGGGCTGGGCAGCAGCGTCGGCCGCGAGAACATGGCAATGGACAGCGGTGTGGCATGGGGCGTCGAATTGACGGATCCTCCTCCCGCTCCCGCCACATAGGGCACAGGTGTCGGGGTAGGGAGGGATGCGTTGCAGCTGAAGGTGTAGGTGGCCTGGCCCGGATAGCGAATATCGGACGGATCCGGGAACTTGTACCCCACCAGAACATAGACATCTCCGTCGTGTGGACCTACAAAGACCAGCTGCGAGTTGATCGCCTCCGACTGGGTATCAACATCGTCACTGCCGCCGATCCAGTCGTTGCTGTCGGCGCTGCGGTAGACGATGATATTGGTGTCCAGCGCCGGGCCCAGGTCCTCGGTCTGGCAGACGTACCGGACGCCCGCCCGTACCGGCATGACGAAGAAGTCATTGTCCTTGGCGCCGGCCATGCCCGAGTTGAAGTTAAGGCCCTCTAGCCGGTCACCGACCGCGATGCGGTAGGCATGGGCGAAATCATAGTTAGGCTCGGCGTAGTCGGGCGCCCCACCCATCTCAGGCGTCGGCGTCAATGCCGGCGTGGTCGGCGTTGGCGTCAGGGTAGGGGTGGCCGTGGGCGTCGGCGGCACGTTATTGATGCGCAGCTCGTAGAAACCCTCTATCAATGTAGTCGAGGTCACCTCGAAGACGTAGTAGGCGGTGGCCGGCACGGTCACCGCTACAGCGGCATTGGGGCCGGCGGGGTCGTTATCGGTGGCGATGATGGTCCCGGACGGATCGTACAGATTGAGTGTCAGGTCCAGGCCGGGCGTGCCGACGACCTGGGCCGACAGCGGGCCAGGGTTGGCCACCACGCGCCAGAAGTCCGGGTCCTGCGCTGGCACAATGGTCATGTTGGGCAGGGTGATGGTGGCCGGCACACCGCTGGCCTCGACCAACGTGTCGTTCTCCTCGTAGCTGTCAGGCGCCGGCGCCTGGGCGAGAATGGGCACAGGCACCACCAAAAGAGTGGTAATGACGACAAGGCCGAGAATTAAGGGCGATAGTTTAGGTAGACGCATATATTCTCCTCTTTGGCACTTCCAGCCTATGGCCCGACGATCAGAATCTGGCAAAATCGGCAGATGAGTAAGGATGAAACCTAACCACGGCTGAACACAGTAATATTCCTGAGCCCATTCACTCCACGAACAACTCCTGGCATTTAGCTGCTTTTATCCTGTCAAGCAGATCTTTCGAAAGGGTAGGATTACCATGCGTGACGTAATCCAGATCTGTCTGAGCGACAAGACGCTGCAATCCTCTCTTAGCCGCGAGTGAGTGCTCAGACAACGGAGAAAGATCGGGAAAATCGAAACACAGAAGAGCCAGCCAGACAAGCTTCGTTTCCCGGCGAGTAAGAGGAGAAACTGAGTCGATCAGAGCGAGGAGATCGGAATAGCGAGAGCGATTGAACTGTATGGACTCAGCATGTAGGGTCATTGATTTGTCCTGTTCCGTCAAATGCGGGTGAAGCGTGTCTTCCACATCAAGTGCTCATTAGTGACAGGAACCCAACTTCGACAGCTACACAGACATGGTAGTCAAAGATTCCGCATCTGTGTATCCCCGATTCCGGTGATCTTTTCACTCTTGCGAAGCTCCTAAGCTTCTTGCAGGCAGGTCTGATGGAATGCTAACGAAGCTGCCTCAACGCGGTTGGAGATGTTCAGCTTGCTATAGACATTTTTGCGGTGAGTGGCAACCGTGTTGAGCGAGATATGGAGTCGATATGCGATTTGTTGTTCGGTAAGACCCTGCGATATCAGATGGAGGATTTCTAGCTCCCGTTGGGTAAGAGATTCTACTGGTGTAGAAGCCTCGCACTCGTGAAGACGTTCCCCCTTGTAAGCTCTCCGGATGGCGTTAGCGATTTCTGGGCCGCTGTATGCCTTTGAGAGAAATCCATGAGCACCCGTCTGGAGCACAGCTTCTTTGTGAACTGCAGAAGGAAGCCCTGTTAGCGCCAGGACAATCATATTGGGAAACTGTTGGAGGCATTCAAAAATGAGGCTGACTCCATAACCGTAAACCCCTGGCGTGAGCAGTTTCTGATCAGCACAGGGAAGGTGCAGATCGATGATAGCCACCTCCGGCTGTGTGTCACGAATGAGTGCCAGCCCACTATCCGCAGTGGGCGCTGTACCAACCACAGTCATATCTGAGCAAGCATCCAAAAACTGACACAAGCCATCGCGAGCAATAGGGTGATCATCAACGATAGCGATACGTATTACGTTCATGTACATCTCCTCCAAACGCAGGTAATCTTCTTGGCCTGTGGGCCGGGCAGAGTGTCAAAGACGAGAGAGGCTCCTATATCACGTGCATGGAGTGACATATTCTCCAGCCCAAAATGGCCTGGCTTAACTATCCCGGGATCGAAACCAACACCGTCGTCTTCGATAGAGATGAAAGCTTCGTCTTGGCCGAGCAGCAGCTGGACGATGATATAGGAGGCCTTGGCATGAAACATAGAGTTAGAGACCGCCAGGTTTATTATGTTGTAGAATGCCTGATGAACTTTGGATGGATAAGACGCTGTGCCAACGACCAGACATTGAATATCGATGTCTGTTCCGGACCGTTTGACATCGACCAGTTCACGAATCAGCTGATCGAGGGGAATCTCGTTGATATGTGTAGGCCGAAGCTCTAGCAAGAAATGTCTCATTGCCATATTTGTCGTGCTCGTCAACTGGCGTAGCTTCTTGAGCCTGCTGGCAGTGTTATCAGGATAGGCGGCTTCATTCGCGAGCATAGCCTCAGCTACGAGACTGGTGGCAAATATGAGCTGGGTAACCGAGTCATGTAACTGTATGGCGATGCGGTAACGCTCCCTCTGGATTGCAGCCCGAACCTGACTCCTGACAAGATTCTGAAAACGATTGGCTGTGCTTCTTTGAGCAATGACGGCCAGGACGAGAAAAAGGAATGTAAAAGAAATGGAGAGCGAAGTAACGATAGTGTGCTGGACAAAAGGCAGATCAATCATAAGGAGTGGAAGAAGAACCAGATTCGCCACAGGAATCAGAAACATATATTTCGATGTCTTGTCTCGCAAGCTCATGTGAATGCCCAGATTATTAAGTAATTGACGATTGAGTGTTTGATGCTTGAAAAACAATCTCTATGGTGATTGAGCGACGCAAATTACAGGAAGATGTCAGTTGGACTGCTAGGCCGATCGACATTACACACTTTTTCACCTTCAGGTACCCAAGTGCTTATCCCGATTTTTTACGTTGAACCAAAAATGAAAGTCCTATAGTATCAAGTGTCGAAACGCGAGATGGTTCATGACTCTGTGATGCGCGAGGGAGTTATTTGAAAACTGATTACTTTGACAATGTCAAGTTTTCCTGAGCAACCGGAATGGGCAGAAGAGGCTCCTTGTGCTTCAGAACGAAGGATCGACG
>JAFGMS010000117.1 GCA_016927375.1 Anaerolineae bacterium | reverse complement strand
CCTGACGTTGAACACATCCCATTTAGGATCGTGATAGCGACTGGAAAGATCCTCTCCATCGAAATAGCTCTCTTTGGGGTATTCCTCATCATACTGCTGGAGCTTTGGCTGCTCAGCCAGAAATCCAAAGCGTCCATCTAATAATCGCTTAATCTGCTCAGGCTTCTCCGGTAGATCAATCAGGCCATAATGTCCTTCACATTCGATGTCCTCACAATAGTAGTCGTCTACGAGCTGCCCACGGTCGTGGAAGTGGACACCCGTGGCACGACCAGCCGGATTACGCTCAAACATGATATGGACTGCTTGTGCGTCAAGCATCTCTGTTAAGCGGTTCAAGAATGCTATGAATAAAAACAATGATGTTGCATAAGGGTCAGGTTTATGAGCCGTCGCTTGGGCAAGCTTGACTCGCCGCGAACGGCCAGACTCATAGATGTTGCCCAAGTGGATCACTGTATCGGTGAGCGTGAATAAGCCATTTTGCTCTGGATATACAATCACACCTCGGTTGTACCATTCGACTTGGCAGCTGTCAACGATAATCCGGGCACGCTTTGTATCGCTGAATTCTTCAACGACAGCCTTGCTGGCCTTTACGTCAACAATTGCCGAGCCTCGGCTTTCTATATCGTAAAGCTTGTCGTCTACCTCAGCGCGGAAAGCATCAACGACTGCACTAAACACATCCCGAATAGATGTCTTGGTTTTTAGATAAGTGAGAGACCAGGTTGCTGACATTCCAGCCTGTCCTATAAACTGATTTTGTCATGCGGGTGCAGAAGCCAATTATCGTCTTCTTCAGAATGGCAGGCAACTCCTGATAGGTTTTGAAAGCCGGCCGTCGCTAGTATCTGTGAGAAAGCACTCCGACCAGTCACTGATGACATCAAAGGACCATGAGCAAAAACTCCCGATTACCTGGTTTCTACAAGCATACACTCGATGAACGCGCCGATGTTGTGGCCGGCTGGGCTGACCTTACTCCAGCCGAGCATGCTGCGTTACTTGGTGAGGAAGGGCTTCCCACTGAGCTAGCCGACAAGCTCATCGAGAATGCCGTGGGCATTTATGGCCTGCCGCTGGGCATTGCTGTCAACTTCCAGGTTAATGGACAAGATGTATTGGTGCCTATGGCCATTGAAGAGCCATCGGTGATTGCCGGTGTGAGCTTCGCGGCCAAGCTGGTACGCGCCGGTGGCGGCTTCCGTACCGGCAGCGATGAGCCGGAAATGATCGGTCAGATACAGGTACTTGACCTGGATGATCTCCCGGCTGCTCGTGCTGCTGTTCTGGATCACGAGGACGAGCTGCTGGACATCGCTGCCCGCTCTGATAGGGTCATCACCAAGCTGGGAGGCGGCCCGCGCGGCCTCGATGCTCGCATGCTGGACAATACTCCCGTGGGCCCTATGTTGATTGTTCACCTGATCTTCGACTGCCGCGATGCGATGGGGGCCAACATGGTCAACACGGCCTGCGAGCAGCTGGCCGCGCCCATCGAGCGCATCACAGGCGGCAGAGTGGGCCTGCGCATCCTCTCTAACCTGGCTGACCGTCGGCTGGCTCGCGCCGAGTGCACTATTCCGCCCGAGGCGCTGGCCTTTGGTGAGTACAGCGGCGAGCAGGTGCTCGATGGCATCGTTGAGGCGTGGGCCTTTGCTGCCGCCGATCCTTACCGGGCAGCCACACATAACAAAGGCATCATGAACGGCATCGATGCGGTTGTCATTGCCACCGGCAACGATTGGCGGGCTATCGAGGCTGGCGCACATGCTTATGCTGCACGATCCGGGCGCTACACGTCACTTACCGCCTGGCAAAAGGACAACAAGGGTAATCTGTCTGGGAAGTTGGAAATGCCGGTGGCAGTTGGGATCGTCGGCGGCTCGACGCGCGTTCACCCAACGACCCAAGCCGTCCTCAAGATCCTGAACGTCAAGACGGCGCGCGAGTTGGCCGAGATCGTTGTATCGGTGGGACTGGCACAGAACCTTGCTGCTATCCGGGCGCTGGCAACCGAAGGCATCCAGAAGGGACACATGACCCTGCATGCCCGCCAGATTGCCATCGCAGCCGGGGCTGAAGGCGAGCAGGTGATGGCTGTCGCCGAGCGTATGCAGACCGAAGGGAACATTAACCCGGAACACGCTGAAGCCATTTTGTCGGAACTCAAGAAGTGAAGGGAAGTTAGAATGAAGGATAACGGCAGTCCTGGAGAGAATAATAACCGCCTCTTGAAGACCACCACCGAGGTAGGCATCGCTGGTTATGGCGCTTATGTACCTCGTTACCGCCTGCCGGCCAAAGAGATAGCGCGTGTCTGGACGAACAGCATCGGCGGTACACCCATACAAGAGAAATCGGTGCCTGGTCTGGACGAAGACGTGGCTACCATGTCGATTGAGGCAGCGCGCAATGCATTGGCACGTGCTCAGATCGATCCCACTCACATTCGGGCGGTGTGGGTCGGCAGCGAGTCGCATCCCTATGCGGTCAAGCCTACGTCGACCATCGTTGCCGAAGCCATTGGCGCAACGCCTGACATCCAGGCAGCCGATTGGGAGTTTGCCTGCAAGGCAGGCAGCGAAGCCATGCAGGCTGCCATCGGCTTCGTGGGCAGCGGCATGGCGCGCTATGCCATGGCAATCGGCATGGACACGGCTCAGGGGCGGCCCGGCGATGCACTCGAATATACCGCGGCAGCCGGCGGAGCGGCTTACCTGATCGGCCCTGGCGAGGACAGCATCGCTGTCTTCGAGGCAACCTATTCTTACGTCACCGACACCCCCGACTTCTGGCGCCGTGCCGGCGAGACCTATCCATCACACGGTGACCGTTTTACCGGGGAACCGGCCTACTTCAAGCATATCATTGGCGCCACTGAGATCATGCTGGAGGAGTTAAGCGCAAAGCCCGAAGATTTTGACTATGCCGTCTTCCACCAGCCGAATGTTAAGTTCCCTCAGCGAGTGGCCAGGCAGCTTGGCTTCACACCGGAGCAAATCAAGACCGGGCTGCTGGCCGGCACGGTGGGCAATACCTATGCAGGAGCATCGCTGCTGGGGCTGACCGCCATCCTGGATGAAGCCGGACCCGGCTGTCGCATATTCTTCGCCTCTTACGGCTCGGGTGCAGGGTCTGATGCCATGGTACTGCGCACCACCGAGCGGATCGCCGAGCGGCAGGATCGCGCGCCCAAAACACAGGACTACATTGTCCGCCGGACTGAGATCGACTATGCCGTCTACTCCCGTTATCGAGGCAAATTGAAAGTCAAGTGAATCACCGTGTCCAGGCTCACTCAGGGGGGCTCAGATCGACACCTTCGAATGACCGCTGATCGCTCATTTGATAGTTTCTGACAGTCCCGAAGTAGCTTCTGATAGCTTTTTGCGGGCATAATTAGGCCTAACAAGATGTTGCGGCTGTTATGTGTTTATTTTACTAAATGCCAGTTGCCAGGCCTCGCTTTTGATACAACAAGTAGGCTTGGCAGCCGGCAAAACAAAATGTGAGGAAAGAATGGAACTCGCTCGTCATTGGCGTCTAAATAATCAACGTTATACACTCACCGGGGCTGTTTGTGCTCGCTGTGGCAAACGATTCGTATCGGAGCGTCCGGTATGTGATGTATGCCACACCTCTGATGTGTCCACTCAGGTCGTCGAGCAGCATGAACTCTTGCACGAAGAGCCAGCTCGGATGTACCAATTGGCGCAAAGCTAATCTTGTCACGCTGAGAGTTTTCTTTGGTGTAAAAAAGAACTCCCAGACAGTGCCCATTGCAATACAAGTTCCCAACTCCAGACAGAAAGGGGTAAAGGTGCTATCCCCTTCATTGAAAAATGAAGGTCTTGCGCCTCGATTTCCTGAGATATGTGTGCTGAGCGTTCTGAACCAACTAAATTGCTCTATACATTCGCCGGTAAGGGGACGGTCTACAGTTACACAACCATCGTCGACGCCCCGGAGGGATACGAGGATCAAGCCCCTTATGCTGTGGCGATGATCGAGTTGGACGAAGGACCTCTCGTGACCGCCCAACTGACCGATCTCGATGGGCCGCCTGAGATTGGGATGCGGGTAGAAATGGTCACGAGAAAGCTGCGCACCGATGGTGATGCAGGCATTATCGTTTACGGATACAAGTTTCGGCCTCCCCTGGTGCCTAAAGCACAATAGGCCGGCTTTACAGACCAACTCACGCTTCGCTTCATCATGTTCTTTCGATGCCCCAGATCGCATTTGTCTCCCCAATCCGCTCCTTGGGATAGCGTCAGCAATTCCCGGTTTGAAAGAATGCGCCCAGAAAAAAACTGTTTCACCGCAGAGTGCGCAGAGAACGCAGAGCAAAAAACAGGGT
>JAFGMS010000116.1 GCA_016927375.1 Anaerolineae bacterium | reverse complement strand
GCCATCGACGGCACGTACCACACCTTCATCTGTGAAAAAATGTATCTTTAGATCTTTGACTTCAACGAGTGTTTCTGACATGGCTCACCTTGATCTAATACGGATCCGCCGCGTCGCGCAAGCCATCCCCGAGGAAATTCAGCGCTAAAACGACGATAATGACAGCAACTGCCGGGTACAGTAGCCAGGGATAAGAAGCAAGCACAGCCACTTTTTGTGTCTCCTGGAGCATGACGCCCCAGCTGACCACCGGAGGACGCAGGCCCAGCCCCAGGAAACTCAAGGCTGTCTCACCTAAGATCATATAGGGGATCGAGAGCGTGACTTGAGCAATAATGTGGCTCAGAAATGATGGCAGCATGTGTCGCATGATCATGCGACCTTGCGGAACCCCATCCAGAGTGGCGGCCAGAATGAAATCCTCTTCACGCAATGCCAGGAACTTGCTGCGCACCACCCGTCCAAGGCCAGTCCAGCCGATCAACGAGAGGATAACGGTGATCATGAAATAGACCTGCAGCGGAGTCCAATCCAGCGGCACCACGGCAGCCAAAGCAAGCCAGAGAGGTAAGGTTGGGATGGATATCAGGATCTCGATCAGCCGCTGGATGGCATTGTCCAGCACACCACCGACCAGTCCCGATATACCTCCGATCAGAATGCCCAGGATCAGGCTGATGGCCACACCAACCAATCCAACGGTCAGCGAGACCTGGGAGCTAAAAATAATGCGGCTCAACACATCCCGCCCAGTCTTATCGGCTCCCAGAAGATAGAACGGGGCATCTTCCTCCTTAGGGCCGAACAGGTGGAGATTGCCAGGGATCAGTCCCCATAGTTTGTAAGGCTCTCCACGAGTAAAGAAACTCACCGGTATGATAGTCTCTTCATCCAAGGCCCAGATCTTTTTGAAGGAGACCGGGTCGCGCTCGAAGCGATATCCATAGACATAGGGGTTGAATTTACCATCCCTGAAAAGGCGAATCTGCTGCGGGGGAGCATATACATACTGATCGTTATAGGTTGAAAAATGTACAGGGGCAAAAAAGTTGGCGAACAGCGCTACGATATAGTAAATAAGCACGACAATGCCACCGATCACAGCCATGCGATGGCGCTTGAACTTCCACCACATGAGCTGCCATTGGGAAGCAACTTCCACCTTAGTATGCTCGATGTTGTCGTGCTCTTCTGATAGTTGTGGAGCGTTCGTCGGGGTCTCAGGAGAAAGAGCAATCTGTGTCATTGAACACCTTTATTGTAGACGAAGCCGTGGGTCCAACACAGCGAGTAGAACATCCGAGACGAAGGTCCCGATCACGGTTAGGACACTGAGTAATAAAATAAATCCGGCAGCCACATACTGATCCTGGTTCTGAAGTGCCTGATATAACACAGGGCCAGAAGTGGGCAGGTTCAGAACAATAGCAACGATAACTTCCCCGGCCACCAGACTCGGCAGCATCCAACCAATAGTGCTAATGAACGGGTTCAAGGCATGACGGACGGGATACTTTAACAAAAGTCTCGTCTCAGACAAACCTTTGGCACGCGCTGTCTCGACATAAGGCTTGTTCAATTCATCGAGTAAGTTAGCCCGCATAGTGCGGATCAATCCGGCTGTGCCACCCAAAGCGATCAAAAGAACCGGGATCCATATATGTTTTAACATGTCTGCTATTTTTGCCCAGCTCCACGGAGCATCAGCAAACTCGGGAGAAAACAGGCCAATCATAGCCCGGCCAAGATATCTCTGGCTGAAAAATAGGAAGATAAGTGCCAAAAGGAAACTGGGCACGGCTAAACCTATAAACCCCAAAAAGGTGGCAATGTAATCGCCCACAGAATACTGGTTCACCGCCGAATAAATTCCGATAGGCAGCGCGATAACCCAGACCAGGACAAAGCTGGCCAGTGAAAGGGTCATCGTCATAGGCAGGCGTTCGGCGATCAGCTCGGTTGCTTCTCGTCTATACAGAAATGAGTAACCAAAATTCCCTTTGGTTACGATGTTTTTGATCCATTTGACATACTGAATGTGCGTTGGTTCATTGAGGCCATAAAGCTCGCGCAACTGTGACTCATAGCCAGGCGTTAGCTCTCTTCCGCTGATCGCGAGCATTTGTTGAACCAGATTGGTTACATAGTCACCAGGTGGGAGTTGGATCACAGCAAACGAGATAAGCGTAATGACCCAAACGGTAAAGATCATGTAGATGAAACGCTTGACCAGGTATTTTAACATCTTTTTTCTACCCTTAGGCGAAATCCGGAAAGAGACTTAATTTGCCAGATATCTACCTCTTTCGCCAAATTGGTGACCGGATTTCGATCGAGGTTTCATGGCACCGTCTTTAAGGGCTTCTCCATGAAACACTGTGTGAGCTTTCGAATCATGAACACGTGTGCCCCGGCACTTACTGCCGGGGCACACAACACTCCTAAGAACTACTCTTCAACGATGAACCACTGCTCAGGATATGTAATCTTCGCAGAGCCTTCATTCCAACCATCAAACCAGGTGTCCGGAAGACCGTGCAGCCGAAGGCTGAGTGGATAGTAGAGCGGCACAGGCCGAGCGAGACCAAGAACGTAGAAGCGCTCTTTGGCTTCCTCGAGCACAACCAGCATCTTCTCAACCTGCTGCTCAAAGGTCGGCTGAGCCAGTACTTCATCATACTTGGCCTGGGCATCCTTGGCCCAATCCGGCGGCTCGACTTCAACCGTGGTGCCGGTGGGATCGGGTGTATACCAGGCAGCCCAGGCATTGCTGAATACCCCGGCGCCGTTCAGCGGAACGAAGTAGCGGGGATCGAGGATCGGGGTGACTCCCGCGCCGCCTTCACCGGTCCAGATGCAGGCTTCGATCAAGTTCTTCTTCTCATTCTCGTCGTACTGCTCGCCGGGCATGGAGTTCAACTGGACTTCGATGCCCACCTCTTTCCAGTAGCCGATCAGCAGCTCGGCAATCTGCTCATACCGTGTGGTAAAGGAGGCGTCATTTTGTACTGCGAGCACGAACGAGAAGGGCTGGCCATTCTCATCCAGGCGCATGCCGTCGGAGTCCTTCTCAGGCAGCACCTTGTCGAGATATTCGTTGGCCAGGTCGACGTCATACTCGATGTACTGCGACTCCATCCCTTCAACGTAGAACGGGGAGTCTTCCAGAGGAGCAACCTGGGCAGGCGTGGTCATGCCGGACCAGATGATCTCGATGAGCTCTTCACGGTTGATGGCGTGCGACATGCCGATGCGGAAATCCAGACTGTCGAAGACCGCGGCTTTCACAGGATCCTCAAGGGTCCGGTTGAAGTGGATCGAGTTCGCATTGGCAGCGTCAGATTGCGGGTACTTCATCTGAAGCGGTTTGCCCTCGTCCAGCGCATCGTGGAAGAGCACACGGTTCTCATCGCCTGGGTCCTTGATGTAGTCCAGGTCGCCATTCAACATAGCCAACGTGCGACTTTCCTCGTCTTGGTAGGAAATACCCAAGACGGTATCGATGTAGGGCAGTTGTCTGCCTTGGTCATCAACTTTCCAATAGTACGGGTTTCTTTCCAGCCGGACCTGCGTGCCGGTGCCGAGATCCTGGACGGTGATCCAGGGATTGATGGTAGGATACTGCCCTTCTGTGTTGTCAAAGAAGCGCCGCGGGTTAGCCCAGTTCTCGGGGCCCTTCTTGTAGAACAGCGCCATCCAGTCGGTGACGGCTTCGTCGGCTTCTACCAGTTCGTCGACGTCCGGGTTGTACTTCGGGTGGAATTCCTGTAGGTAGTGCTTGGGGTACATCGTGAAGTAGCGGCCCTGCCAGCCGGCCAGCCAGTAGGGGAAAGCACCATAAGGCGAGGGGAAGATGAGCTTGACGCTGACATCATCGACCTTTTCAGCCGCGAAACCATCGCGCATCTCCGCCGGCAGCCAGTCGGCAATAGGTCCTTCAGGATTGAGTTCTTCATTCAACAGAACGTCTTCAAGGTAGAACATAATGTCGTCGGCATTAAACGGCTCACCATCGGACCACTTGAGGCCCTCACGTAAGTGAACAGTATATTCCGTCGCATCCTCGTTGACGTCAATACTTTCAGCGAGGTTGTTCTCATAGCCGTCGAACTCGGGAGTCCACTGAACAAGGCCCTCCCAGGCAGCCACAAACAGGCCAAAGCCCCACTCGGTGCTGCTGCCTACGAAGCCTACTCGCAGCTCACCGCCATACTCACCCTGCTCATCAGTGAGGGGTTGGATAACCCGTGGATTCGCAGGCAAACGCTCCTCAAGAGGCGGTAGTTCATCGGCCTCGACCTTCTCGGCCAGCATGGGTGATTCTAATGCCAAGGCCGGTGCTTCTTCGGTCGGTTCCGCTGTAGATGGCTCTTCTTCTTCAGCCGGCGCAGCCTCAGTGGTCGCCTCTTCAGCCGGTTCGGTGGTAGCCACTTCAGTCGCCTGCGGGCCACACCCCACCAGGATCACACATACACTGAAAGCAATCAGCAAGCCGAGATAAAAGAAGCTGCGATGACTAACCTTCTTGTTTGGCATCTATTCCTCCTTAGGAATTCAGAAACCATGTCAAATGTGCTAACTCAAGATAAATAGTGTCAGCTTTACAGAGATCGCTTGAAACGCATCACCTCCTTCCACCTAAACACTATCACACAGTGCACTATCAATAGATCGTAGCGCACTAAATAACTCTACACCGTCTCTGAGATTTTGGTCACAAAAACATGAAGAAAAAGAGGCAAGACATTCTCTTTTAATGCAATGAACGCGAAAACGTTTGCAGGTAGCATCGTAGCATAGTTTGGATTCCATGTCAAAAAAATGGGTATTCAGAGGGGCACACGAACGACTTGTTAGTCACGAGCCCGGGATTGTTGCCCAGCACAACAAAATACTCAAAAATACCCCAGAACACTACTCCTCCATGGTTGCCCCGCGGAGATCAAGATCCTCGGCGAAATGGCAGGAGACAAACCGGCCACCGGCGACTTCGCGGAGCGG
>JAFGMS010000115.1 GCA_016927375.1 Anaerolineae bacterium | reverse complement strand
CGGCCAGCAACAGTCCGTGCCAGAGTCTTGCGCTCGATGGGCCCCAGCCCCATATGTCTACTTCCTCAACCTATGACCCTCCCGGAGGCTTTGAACCTGCGGGAGGGCGCGAACTGGTATCTTTATTATACCAGTTTATGCCGTTTAGCTAACGAGTAAATGGTACTCTGGTTCTATTCGTAGACCAGTTCGAAGTGATGCGACCATTAGGGGCTCATCCAGTCTCTTCGATAGCACCTTCTGCGGGTTCCTGCCATTTGCCAGAAAGAGCCGAACGCTACCCTACCAAGTAACCATTCGGGAGCCAGGAGGAGATCGAGGAGACTGAATTATGCGACAAGCATAGGGGATAACTAGAGGATGATTAGGGGGAGGTTCCCGGAGGGTAGGTTTCAGCTCCGGTATCTGATTGAGCAGTCGTGTGTTTGGGGTGATGTTTTCCACCCGGCCCTTGCCCACCGTGATAAGCGTGGAGATAATTATCTCCAGAACAAAGGTTTTGCGCCAGTCAATTCGCCAGCTGTGCGCACGCAAAACATGTCAGGTGGCGGTAACACCCCCTCTTTCGCGGGAATGAAAGTCGCCTATGCACGAGTGGATTCCCGCGAAAGCGGGAATGACAGTCTTTCGTGTGCCCATCGTTCTCTGGCAACCTTTGCGTGCGCACCTGGAATGAGATAGCTTTACAGTAGGCAGCAGCTGTGATAAGATAGAAGCGGCTACGAACTGGGTACTACACTTGGTTCGTGCGTCGTTTTATAAAGAGCAGAATGCATTACCCAATAGGAATTTTTATGGATCGCCCGATGGGGCGGTCTTTTTTAGCTTTTCACGGGTTTTGATCTCGCCGTGATTAGTTTTAGCGATCAACTCACGACTATAAAGTATCCAACAAGAACTAACAACTGATCGCTTGTCGTTTTCATTCACTCCTAAGTAAGGACGGAATCCTATGGAAGATCAGATCCAACACCTGACTCGGGACGGTTTCCGCAAATTTGAGGCGGAATTAAACTATCTGCGCACCGTCAGACGCAGCGAAGTCGCTGAACGTTTGCGTATTGCACTGGAAGAAGGCGGCGACCTGGTCGAAAATGCGGAATACGATGACGCCAAGAACGAACAGGCATTTATCGAGGGGCGTATCCAACAGCTCGAAATGCTCCTGAGCCGGGCCAGCATCATCGAAGATGAAGCAGCGCTTGCCAGTGTACAGGACAACGTGATACGGCTAAGCAGTGTCGTCACCGTACAGGAAGAAGGATACGAGCCGGAGACATTCCGCATTGTTGGGCCCGCCGAAGCCAACCCCGCCGCCGGGAAAATCAGCGATGTCTCACCGGTCGGCAGCGCTCTGCTCGGCAAGCGGGTCGGGGAGACTGTTACCATCGAAGCGCCAGACGGCTCATTCACTTACCGCATCGTCTCTATCAGCCTATAATCAATTGGTGGAAAATATCTCGTGTGGCAACCTGAAAACAACGTCGAAAAAGAACGCTTAGAGAAGTTGGAACGCATCCGCGCAAAGGGCGTCGAGCCTTACCCAACACGGGCGGAGCGCACCCATACCATCGAGCAGGCTGTGGCAGCCTATCAGAACATCGAAGATGCTACACCGGAGGGGCAAGAACCAGCCGGGATAGCGGTCACCGTCTGCGGGCGCATCGTGTCCCATCGGCCTCAGGGTAAAGCCTCCTGGTCGCACATCGAGGATGGCACGGGCCGCGTCCAACTGTGGATCAAACAAGATAAGGTTGGCGAGGAAGCGCAGGCGCTGTTTGACGACGACCTCGACCTGTTCGATTTCGTCCAGGCACAGGGGACGATGATGCGCACCCGGCGCGGCGAGATCACCGTGCTGGTCGAAGCGCTCACGCTGATCGCCAAGTCGCTCAGCCCGCTGCCGGTGATTAAGGAACGCCGATTGGATGATGGGAGCATCGAGCGTTACGGCGGCTTCACCGATCCGGAGGAGCGTTACCGCCAACGCTACGCCGACCTGGCCGTCAATGCCGATGTGCGCAAGGTATTCATCACCCGTGCCCACACGGTGAGCGCCATCCGGCGCTTTCTCGATGGGGAAGGCTTCCTGGAGGTCGAGACGCCTATCCTGCAACCCATCTACGGTGGGGCGGCGGCAAGGCCATTCGTGACGCATCACAACCAGCTCAAGCAAGACCTTTTCCTGCGCATCAGCTTCGAGCTGTACCTCAAGCGGCTGCTGGTGGGGACGCTCGACGGCGTCTACGAGATCGGGCGTGATTTCCGCAACGAGGGGGTCGACCGCACACATAACCCGGAGTTCACGCAGGTCGAGTTCTACAAGGCCTACAGCAATTACGAAGATGTGATGGACATTACCGAGCGGCTGGTATCGACTGTTGCCAGGGAAGTGACCGGCAGCAGTACCATCACCTTTCAGGGAGACACCATCAACTTCGATCCACCCTGGCAGCGCATCACACTGCGGGATGCCATCATCCAATACACCGGCATTGATTATGTCGACTATCCCGACGCCGAGTCGCTCAAGGATATCATGGCGAAGAAGGGCAAGCATCCCGATCCGGACAGCACATGGGGCAAGCTGGTCGATTCGCTGTTGGGGACAGACGTCCAGCCGAACCTGATCCAGCCCACCTTCCTGCTCGATTACCCACGTGACATCAGCCCGCTGGCCAAGAAGAAGCCCGATGACCCGGCTCACGTTGAGCGCTTCGAGTTCTTCATCGCCGGGATAGAGATGGGCAATGCTTTCACCGAGCTGAACGATCCGCTCGATCAGGAGCAGCGCTTCCTTGAGATGGGCCGCCTGTATGGGGACGACAGCGAAGAAAGCCACCCGGTCGATGAGGATTACCTGCGGGCCATGCGCTATGGGATGCCGCCTAACGGCGGCTGGGGGATGGGCGTTGACCGGATGGTGATGCTGCTGGCCGACTGCCCCAACATCCGCGAAGTGCTGCTCTTCCCGCATCTGCGGGAGCGCGAGCGATAACGACCAAAGCAGTCAGCTATCGAACTCATAGCTGACTGCTGCCCGCTGATTACCGGCTGCCGAGCGCATCGACGTAGTGGGTGATGGCTTGCTGGAGAAACGCCGGGAGATCGGGGTGCATGGCGGTGAAGGTGGCATTGAAATCCGGGTGCTCGTTGTAAGCATTACCAAGACCACGCAACACCTCCAACGATGGCTCATAAAAGTAGCGCAGGTGCTGGTGCCAGCGCGCCAGGATAGCCTGCACCTCCGGGTTTGCCGGCCCATTGCTCATCGCGCTCACCAGCTCGGTATAGATGGCGCCACCCTCCTGCTTGATTTGCTCCTTCTTCTGCTCAGTGTAGCTGTTCCAGAGCTTGATCGATTGCCTGGCCGTATCGCCCCACAGATTCACAGCTTCCTGCTCGTACTGCTTCTGTTTCTGCT
>JAFGMS010000114.1 GCA_016927375.1 Anaerolineae bacterium | reverse complement strand
TTCTGGTTGCTCAGGAAAACTTGACATTGTCAAAGTAATCAGTTTTCAAATAACTCCCTCGCACATCACAGAGTCATCAACCATCTCCGCTTTTTTGATACAACGGTTCAAACAGGGAATTGCCGAAGAAACACTGACTGTTTTGTTCCCCTCGCCCATGCTTCCTATCATCAGAACAAAAACCATAAGTCTCCTGAGCTTGCCTTCAGATGATCTCTTTGGATGAAGATCAGGTGGAGGCTTACCTTGAGCAAATCTCGGAAAATGATAAGTAAATCACGCTTAGCGAGTAGACTTGCTTTCTCCTAATTTACTACAATATTTACAGAAGTGAATGATAACGTTAACGGTAACATTCAAGGAGAGCGACGTATCCACCACTTGGGCTTCTACCCCCGGATTGATGAGAACACGTTGTCTCTCTGCAACTTGCAGTTGAGGTAGTGTCCCGGCCTAGGCAGCGCCTTCTCCTTTGACGTGGTGAACTCCCTGGGCCGGCTCCTGCGCCAACACAATGATGAGTTTTGAGTCGATACCACCCGGCACAGACGCGCCGGGATGGGCAATGATGAGCATCTAAAGGAGAAAAGACAAACGCGTTAGCCATAAGCATAGGCTTGATGCAATTGCCTCAGCACCAGAGGTGATGATATCCTAGCCAGTTCCCTATTGGAAGATCAAGAAGAGGCCTCGACTTTTCCGCCAGCGAATGTAGGAAGAGTAGTAGAATTCTCCAACGTTACTGGCCGGTGGCGGTTCAAACTCTTCCAATCGCTCCCCGGATTCTTGCTAGTGTGCGCCATCATGCCTTTTCCGGCCTGAAGATCATTAGGGTCGGCTTTGTCTAGCCTTACATAATGGGGTGAGGCTTGCTGTCAACTCATGGGGGATATATATCCGTGCTGTGCTCAGGGAGGTTTGTTGTCCTGCTAGCAGTGCTATGCGCATTGGCGCTTAGCTTTGCGTCGTTTGTCAATGCCGCGCCGGCTCGAACCGGCGGCCAGGCTTACGCCAGAAAGAAAGTCGTCATTCACAACGGCTGCTTTGTGGTGGTTATTATCTCCAGCCCCATCGAACCGGATCTCATCTGTGCCCGCACCAACATCGATAATGCCTGCTCCTGGAACCAGAGCACTAAGTCCTGGACGCAGCTGCTGGCTTGGATGCCCCATGACAACTGGACCTGGACCGACGTCGAAAATACTGCCATCGACCTGGTTAATCCCAATATCATCTACCTGGCTGTAGGCACCTATACCCTTGATCGGGTACCACCGGTGCTTTCTGTCACTCTACCGACAATGGCAACACATCCACGTGCTGTCATTTGCTCACCCAGCTTGGCGGCAACATGCTCAACTGCAATTTGGGTAAGCATTCAGCGATTCCCCCCCAGGAAGGCGGGCACCTTGTTCCTTGGCATTCGCAGCGGAAATGGTCTGCCGGAGAGCACCAACTATGGCGCCACCCGGTCCAAGATTGCCAATCTTACTGATATCTACCCCATTCCATACGTCTACGTCCAGAGAGAACGCGACGTGCAGCTCGGTAAAGATAAGCATCACAACTCCATTCAGCTTCGATGGTGCCGGCATGTCCTGCCGGCAAACAGGCAACTTCCCGTGGAGCTGCCTCGAAGCGAGATAACTTGTATCTCAAAAAGGGCAGGCATGAAAAACGGTTCCATGCCTGCCCTGCTGGTTGGAAAGGAGTGGCTCATGAGCCAAAGTTCAACATAGGGAATGGAAATAGCAGCAGCAGGTAATTGTGTCTTATGGATTCCCGCTTTCGTGGGAATGAAATGCTTGGTAAAGGCATAGAGCTTTTTGGCTCGTTGCTCGGCACTCGTTGCTCGTTGCTGCAATACCAATAACTAACAACCTTGCAAGCCTAAAGGAGCTAACGCATGAATACAATCCTATCTACATCATCTTTAAGAAGCCTCTTCAATTCGCACCCACGAAAGCTCTTAGTGGTCGGGGCATTGTTATGCATGCTGGCGTTGGGTGTTACGCTGGCTGCCAGTGCTGCCCCCTCGGCAGCAGCAAATCCCAGCCCAACCTGGTATGTGGATGATCCAATCCTGTACCGGGCCCAGGCGGAACCGTATGATCATTATGCGGTCAAGGACCCAACCATCGTTTACTCGGGCGGTCGATACCACATGTTTTACACCGGCGCCAACGCCAGCGGCGGATGGCAGATGCTCTATTCGTCCGCCACGACGCTGGAGGGGTTCCGAAACGCAGCCCATAGCTACATGAGCAGTATCGGTGAGAGCTATTTCTGTGCGCCGGAGGTGTTCTACTTCGAGCCTGATGGGCTTTGGTACCTCATCTACCAAGATGGGACATACGGGGCAGCCTACGCCACGACGACCAATATCGCCGATCCCAATTCATGGTCCGGTCCGAGATCGTTGGGTATCTCCGGAAACATGGGCTGGGATTACTACGTCATCTGCGATGATACATACTGCTACATGTACAATTCACCAGATGACAATTCGCATAGGATATACATGCGTAGGACGACCGTCGCCAACTTTCCCGCCGGCTGGGGCTCGCCGTCGGTCGCTATATCCGACACATTTGAAGGCGTAAACGTCTACAAATCACTTGCCGACGGCCAATTCTATCTACTTGTAGAGGACCTGAAGGATAATCGCTACTATGAACTGTGGACATCATCGAGCGCGGGAGGGCCGTGGACGCAGGTAGCCGAAAAATGGGCCTGGCACGGCAACCTGGTCTACAACGGAAGTCGGTGGACCACCAGTGTTTCCCACGGTGAAATCATCCGTGCTGGGGTCAACCAAAAGCTCGAAATTAATGACATCAACCGTGTCGATTTCCTCATCCAGGGTACTACAGATTTATCGGGCACCTACCAACAAATCCCCTGGGACCTTGGCGTCATCCGCAACTACACGGGCGGGCCAAGCCCCACGTCGACGCCCGCCGGGCCGACATCCACGCCCAGCGCGAATTTGCTGACGAATGGCAACATCGAGTCCGGCACGAGCGGCTGGTCTGTGTTTGGCAGCGGCTCGCTGGCCGCGAACACCAGTGTGGTGCACAGCGGCAGCCGGTCGCTGCTTATCACCGGTCGCACAGCAGCCTGGAACGGACCCAGACAAGCTGTGACCTCCCTGCTGACCAATGGCAGGACCTACACTACCAGCGTCTGGGTGAGGTCGCAGAGTGGAACGCCCAGCGCCAAAGTGACGCTGCAGCTAACGGCCGATGGGTCGACATCTTACGTGACCCTGGCGCCGGCCACAGCGATTAACCCCTCCAACTGGACGCTGCTTTCGGGCACCGCGGCGGTATCCTGGAGCGGGACGCTTTCGAGTGCCAACTTCTACGTCGAGACCACCTCAGGCACGGACAGCTTCTACATCGACGACGCATCCTTCGGCGACGGTACGAATACCCCAATCCCGCCGACCAGCACGTTAGTACCGCCGACGAATACACCGGTCGGGCCAACGAATACACCTATCCAGCCGACCAACACACCAATCGGGCCGACACTTGTCCCTACAAACATGCCTACCCAGGGAGGAGGCACGTGCAGCCCGGTGGACGCCACCATCAGTGCCCCCTTCACCTTTGACGGTACCGGTACGTTCTGCTGGCAAACGTCGGACCTTGGCAGCTACATCAACTCCTGGAACCTGGCGAGCCTGACGGTCAATGGCGTGAATTACACTAATACATTCGCTTTCACCAACAACTTACCGCCCAAGATCGGCGGTTTCTGGTATGTGAGCTACACTGGCAACTTCCCGTGGAGCCACTTCGAAGCGAGATAAATTGCATCCTCAACTGGGCAGGCATGAAAGATGGCTTTATGCCTGCCCAGTTGGGTGGAAAAGAGTGGCGATTTCGGCTCAACGACAAAAAGTGGGATTGGTGGACATGTTGGGTGACGGTCGGTCGGCAGAGCAGGAGAAGAATAGTTGAGAAATCGACTTGCTTGCGCTGCCGCCCAACCTACGGAATTCTGCCTTAGCATACCTCACTTGCCCACTTGCAAACTTGGATGACATTTCCCCACTTTTCCGCGTTGAGCCGCGATTTCTTCTTGTCATAGACCTTTGGTAGCATGCGAGGATAGCGTGGTTGATAGTTGAGAGGAGTTGAACCTCACCCCCTGCAACGGTGGCTGATAGCCATACGGCAATGTCCCCCTCTCCGTTAGGCGGAGAGGGGACGCAGATCACGTATCGAGCTGCTACGCTTCTCAGGGGGCGCCAAACCGAGCTTGGCCGGCTTGGCTACGTTATTTCCGGGTGCTACCCAACGACTTGCTATATGGGGAAATATGAGATTTAACCAATCACTCAGCTGCCAACCGTCAATTGTTCGGCTTCCAAAGGCAGCCACACGGTGAAGGTCGCGCCCTTGTTTGGTGTACCACCACCAGACACATCGATGCTCCCTTTGTGCTGCTCGATGATCTCACGAGCAATAGCCAACCCCAAACCCGTCCCTGGTGCACCCGATATCCGCCCGGCCTGTCCCCGGAAAAACCGCTCGAACAACCGGGGCATCTCATCGGGGGTGACTCCTGGACCGGTGTCGCTGACACTGAAGCCCACCTGCTGCTCAGCACCTATCTGTCGGCTGTGCATGCTCACAACAACCTTGCCCCCGGCAGGTGTGTAAGTCAGCGCATTGGTCAGCAAGACACTCAGTGCCTGCCCCAACAGTCCCGCATCTGCCTGCACCAGAGGCAGTCCAGGCTTCCCCTGGAAGCTAAGCTTCAGCTCACGACTTTCGGCCAACGGGACGCGATCGCTAACATACTGTGCGACTACCTCATTCAGATCCACTGGCGCAATCTTTAATTCGGCACGTTTCTGATCAAGGCGAGACAGGCGTAAGAGATCCTCGATCAGGCGATCCAGGCGGTTGATCTCCCGGCCTAACCGATCCAGGTAGACATCCACACGGGCCGGCTCGATGCTGATCAGCCGGTGGTTCAATTTGAGACCAGTAATCGGCGTGCGCAGCTCATGCGAGACGTTGGAGACGAACTCATCTTTCATGCGCTCGACTTCTTTGAGGGCCGTAATATCTCGAAGACTGCATACAAACCCCAACAGACCATGCTCATCCCGAACAGGCGCCAGCGCAATATCCGCATCGAACCCCGAACCGTCACGCCGCAGCGCGACGACTTCCAACCGGGAAGGCTCGGAGGACTCCATGACTCGCTGCAATGCCGTCCGGACTGCACCGGTGTGTGCTGTATCGATCAAGACCTCCGGGTGCTTGTCGTAGATCTCATCGACGGAAAACCCGAACATCTGCTGGAGTGTAAAGTTCCCGGTCTGAATTCGCCCCTCTGGCCCGAGCATTAAGATAGCATCAGGGCTGTTGTTTAGAATTGCCTCAGCTCGTTCTTTCGTCTGCCGCAGCTCAGTTGTGCGTTCCTCGACTGCTTGCTTCAAAAATGCGCTGTGGCTTTCCAGCTCCTGGTATAGGCGGGCATTCTGGATGGCTATGGCGGCCTGATTGATAAAGGCCAGGAGCTGATCGGCGTGTGACTGATTAAAATAGTTCGGTTTAGCACTATCAAGACTTAGCATTCCAATAACATTGCCATCCGCACAAATTGGAACGCCGACATAAGATTTCACCCAGGCCATTGTGGGTGTCTTAGCCCAAAAGTCATGGCCTCTTGTATCAGGGATAATGACAGGCTTCTTGAACTCCGTTATCTGCTGGAGAACCTCCACTTCATCAACGGGGATATTGAGATCGAGCATCTCTTGGGTCAGGTTATGTTCTCGATAATAACCGTGGCAGCATACAACTCCGGCTAAGCCTTCCTTGATGAACATGATGTTTGCGCCATCGTGAGCCACAACCTGCCCTACATTAGTCAGAATGCGATCCAACACCTCACTCAGATCAAGCGTGCTGTTCAGAGCAGCAGCCGTATCAACCAGGGCTTCGGCTAAGATACGCTGCTCGTGTTGAGTTGCTTCCATCTGTTTCCGCTGGGTGATGTCACGCACAACACTTTGGATGTGAAGAGGATCGCCTGAATGGTCATACACTAAAGCCACATTGATCTCGACCGGGAACCTGGTGCCATCCTTTTTTAGAAACGTTTGCTCATAGATCGGCAATGATTGGCCGGCCAGCAGCGCCTCCATGAGTGCATCTGCCTGCTCATGTTCTTCTGGGACAATGATATCTCTAAACGACAAGCCAATCAGCTCGTCCAGACTGTACCCTAACATCACACTCGCCCACTGATTGGCTGCCAGGTGCACGCCATCCAGATCAAGAATGAATACACCGTCATTGGAGCCTTCAAACAAAGCCTGATATCTTTGCCCGCTCTCAAGCAGGGCTCGTTGTGCCTTCTCGCGCTCGGTGATGTCCTCCCCCGAGCTGAGCGTACCGACAACCTGACCATTTTCGTTGGTCAATGTGGTGTTATGCCAGGCAATCAGCCGTCTCTCACCTTGTTTTGTCAAGACGGGATTCTCGTGGTAATGAATGCTGCCATTGCCGGTGGTCATCAGTCTGGCCAGCTCATCCTGTACGCTTGCTCCAAGATCGGGGGGAAGACAATGGTTGAACCAATTCTCCCCGAGCAACTCATCAGCCTGATATCCCATAATCTGGCAGCCCTTGCGGTTGATGAGCATAACATTGCCATCGCGATCCAGCGCAATGAGCATCACACCAGCGATATCAAGGTATTTCTGGGCTTTCTCCTTCTCTCTTTCAAGCTTGATCTCTGCCTGCTTGCGTTCAATTGAGTAACGTAGTGAGCGAACCAGCAGGCTGCTATCGATCTGGCCCTTTACCAGATAGTCCTGTGCTCCGTGGCTGACCATCTGTAGCCCCACTTCGTCATTATCTAAACCGGTTAAAACAACTATGGGGATACGAGGAGCCGCGTTGTGCATCTGCTCCAGCGTCTCAAGTCCCTGGCTGTCCGGCAAGGAGAGATCGAGAAGGATGACATCAAAATCTTCATCAGCCAGATACCCAATTCCCTCTGCCAATCGATTGGCAGAGGTGATGTTACGACTGCCGACCTCGTCCAACATGATCTGGATCAGTCGAAGATCTCCAGGATTATCTTCGATCAGGAGTATTTTCATCTCCCATGTACCTGCACTACCAGAAATGTCGACGTTTGGAGGCACTTTGAAGTAACTTCAGATTTGAGGGATAAGGCTTGGGGGAACATAAAACTTTTATCCTTGGCGGGGGGCCAATCTTGAGTTTGCCGGTGTCGGCAGTTCAAACCAGAAATTGCTACCGCCTTCCGGTTGGCTTTCAACTCCCACACGCCCATTAAGTTTAGTCACAATCCGATGTACGATAGACAGGCCCAGACCATGTCCACTGGCCTTTTCCGGATGAAAGCGGGAAAACATTTCAAAAAGACGTGCCTGGTCTTGAGGTTTTATGCCAACGCCATTATCCTGAACTTCATAGCGGACAGTAGTACCATTTTGTGAGGTTCCACCAATAGCGATATGAGGGCTCCGATCCTCTTGTGCGTACTTGAGAGCATTGCTGATCAGGTTGGCGAATACCTCTTCCAACCAGGGACCATAGCCCAGCGCAATCGGTAAATTGTCATCTACCTCAACGATGGCATTCTTCTGGTGGATATCACTCTGTAATCGATCTAATACTGTCTGAACGACCAACCTCATGTCTACCTCTCCCACTACTTCCTCGGCGCTGCGCAGCCGGGAGAGAAGCAACAAGCTGCTGATCATTTTGTCCATTTTGAGGCTGGAATCGTGGATGGCGAAGATAAGCTCCTGAGCCTTGGGTTCCAGAGCGTCCAGATCGCACTCGATCAGCATGTCAGCTATCATCTTGATTGCGCTGAGTGGTGTCTTTAGATCGTGAGCAACTGTATGGCTAAACGCATCCAGTTCCTGGTTGCGGCTTTCAAGCTCAGCAGCATAATGATTGGCAACTTCCTCAGCTTGTTTCAGATCGGTGATATCATCGATTACTATCAGTGTATCTTCTGTGTCGGCTATGGGTAGAATCTTCACCCTGAAAAAGGCCCTATTCCCATTGAAAGCCACAACTTGCTCAAATCCATAGGTGATCCCTGTCCGGCGCACATCGGCGATGCCCTCAAAGGTTTGCTCAGCCATTGCACCGGGGAGCACATCGGACAGCAAATCACCTGCCGACAGCTTCTCTTTCCGGACCAGCGGCGGGAAATGGGAGGGTAAGAAGAAAGAAGAGAGACGATCCGTTTCGTCTACCACAAGCAAGACATTCGGAATAGAAGTAATGAGAAGATGGAGCGCTCGGCGGCGCTCATGCAACTGCTCCGTCAGGCGTCTTCGCTCAATAGCATAACATATCGCACGCGCCAGAAGATTACTATCCACCTGTCCCTTGATTAGATAGTCTTGAGCGCCACGTTGTACAGCTTCAAGACCGATCATCTCATCGTCCAAACCGGTAAGCACAATAATGGGGATGGTTGATACCGCCGCGAGCAGTGTTGAGAGCGTATCAATGCCCTGCGAGTCGGGGAGAGACAAGTCCAAGAGGACAATCTGAAATTCTCCTTCATCGAGACGCTCGATACCGGCAGAAAGCCGATCAACCCATTCCAGCTCGAAATTGTGGTTGCCAACATCTGCCAGCAGCTCGCGGATCAATCGCGCGTCAAGCGGGTTATCCTCAACTAATAGGACCGAAATTTGATCGTACTGAAAGGCCATCTTACTCTCCGCCGTGACCTAAAAAGGAGGAAGTTTGACGATTGTCAACCAAAAGCTCTCGATTTGCTGAAAGATCCGGATGAACTGCTCCAGGTCCACAGGCTTTGTAATGTAACAATTAGCATGGAGATCATAAGTATGAAGAATATCACGTTCTGCCTCCGAGGTGGTGAGCACAACCACCGGAATGCGCTTAAGCTTATCATCTCCTTTTATCTCCGCCAGAACTTCCCGCCCATCTTTCCTGGGTAGGTTAAGATCCAAAAGAATCAGATCGGGGCGCGCAACGTCAGCATATGCACCCTCGCAGCGTAGATAAGCTAGAGCTTCAATGCCATCATGCACAATTCGCAGGGTATTGTACAGTTTGCCCTCCTTCAAAGCTTCCTGCGTCAAACGCACATCACCAGGATTGTCTTCCACTAAGAGAATTTCAACAGGTCGCATAATGCTCAATGACTCCTATGATGATTCAAGTAGTCCTATTGAATAATGATAAAATAGATGACCTGTTATAGATAGTAGGTGTTTTCCCTATCATGCAGCAGTATGAGATGGGACGAGGAGAGGACGGTCACGACAATGTGGTGATCTTATCCCGTCCCGACGACAACCTGTGATTGCTTGCTTGGGCTTCCCCCACTTTAGTGGACAGGGTTAATGTCTGAGGAGAGGAGAGATTCAAACTCCTCAGGGCTGAGATAGCCGAGAGAAGAATGCAGACGTTTGCGAT
>JAFGMS010000113.1 GCA_016927375.1 Anaerolineae bacterium | reverse complement strand
CTTTGAAAATAGTGATGAGTCACGAGTGCCGAGCAACGAGTCAAAAGCTTTGTGCTTTGTATGTACCTACTGCTATCACAAGCCTCAACATAGCTGGCCTTCACCAATTCTGTCATTCCCGCGAAAGCGGGAATCCAAAGGCCCAATTACGTGCTGCCATTTTCGGATCTACGCGGAATAGTGGGGAAAAGGAATTTATGGAGACCCTAAGGGTTTTCAAAACCCTTAGGGTCTGGAGCAGGCCCCTCTTTTCCGCGTCGAGCCAAAACTTCTTGTTCTTTTTCCAAAAACATTTCGATCTTTTTTGCAGGCCCCACTTTTCCGCGTAGACCCCCATTTTCATCCCCATTGGCGAGCCTTGGCTCATGAGTCACTCCCTTGAAAATAGTGATGAGTCACGAGTTACAGGCCCTTAAGCACCCTACTGATGACCGTTTCATCTCGGATTAAGCCACCGCCTTTGTGCCTTAGACTTATCCTTACCACTTTGTATCCCGCAGATACCTTGCTGATTTCACATATAGTGAAAAATAGGTTTTGCGGGCGACTGATTATTCGTCAGGTGAGGCTGCTCCGCCTCGTTGAAGCAGTACATCCGGTTCCTCGTAACCGTCAGGGAAGCCATTGGTGAATCCCGACTCGGTTAGCAAATAGGGGTTCTCAGTATAGTCACGACATAGGACAAATATACTAAGGGTGTTTATCAGAGCTGTCTCATCTTTGGGCTCACGCTCAAGATATACATCGAATGCCTGCTTGGCGCGTGGAACAGCTATCTCGCATCTGTCTAAGTAGTAGTAGTCACTGGCTGTGGTGTAGTAGGCCTCAATTGGAACAGTCTCATTATGTAGCTCGCCGTAGGCAATAGCCTCTTCGAGCATCTCGAGTGCGCTCTCGAAGTTACGGCGAGCGTGATAGACCTGCCCCAACCGCAGCCAGGCGGACATATTGATCTTGGCGGGCAACCGTCGATCTGTTCTTTCGAGAAATGGAATGCCGTCTTTCTCTTCAACTAATATCTCGTCGCTGTTATGCAGTGGGCACAGCTTGATCCCATCCTCATCTTCTTCTTCGCATACCAGATCGACAGCGTGTTCCAAGACGTCCTGTGCAGCATCGTCATCCCGGATTTCATAATATGTCTTTCCCATCTCGATATAGATATCGGGATCTTCTGGGGTTCTTACCATGATCTCGCGGAAAGTGGTGATGGCTTGATCGTACTGCCCTGCCCCACGATAATTTCGCGCCAACCCATACATGAGCTCGATCATATTCGGCTGGAGTTGTAGGGCCTGAATATACTGCTGGACAGCCTCCTCATAGGATCCGAAGAACTCCAAGACATAGGCATAGTTACGGCGCACATCTACATCGTATGGGTCTAGCTGGATCGCCAGTTCTGCCTGTTCGAGCGCCAATCGCAGGGTTCCCACATCGGCGTAGGCCTCGGCCAGATAGGCGTGGGCAGGAGCGTAATTAGCATCAAGCTCAATCGCTCGCAGGGCAGCCACGACGGCACTGTCGTATTGTCCATTCCAGTCGAGCGCGCGAGCTTTAGCGGCGTAGCCACGCGGATCTTCCGGAGCAATCAAAATAGCCTTTTCGGCAACTGCCAATGCTTCCTGCAACTGCTCATTTTTGACATCATTGGGGTGATGGATGCTATCCAGCGTAAGCATACGGGCCAGATTGGTAAGGGTCTGGACATTTTGCGGGTCGATCTCGGAAGCCTGCCGGTAGAATTCTATTGATCTGGCCAGGTCGCCTGCCTGATAGGCTTCCTCAGCCTGGCGCACCAGTTCGTCAGGGGCAGGCGTTGATGTGGGCGGTGGTCCCATCATTGCTGCAACCTCAGGTTGAAGACGATCTGCCTGCCAGATGACATATAACGCAGCTAACAAGATTACCAGATAGAGGATGAGCAGCACTAACGAATAGCGTTGTCTTCTCTTCCGGAAGGTCAGGTTACCCTGCCCTAAAGGCGTTCGTCGGATATACATCCCTGTTTTTACCTGGTCCTGTACCGGGCATGTGAAACAAACCGGCGAAGTGATGTTCTACCCTCGCCGGCCCGGCTCACGCTCGTTCATGCTCACGTGGATGGCGATCTTAACACTCGGAGCAGGCGAGTGTCAAACACTACCAGAGCACAGTACTGCCTAATTTGTGTACTTCATGTGAGCTCGAAACAGGCATCGAGCACTATATGATGAAGATCGGGTTGCTGAAAATCCAGCCTCGCGATTTGCCCTGATAGTGAGTATATGCTTCTACACGGTATATACCGGGTTGATTGGCAATGTAAGTACGGTGGGTGCTCTCAGTTTCCTGTAGCACAATCTCACCATCCTTAAGCAATCGTATCTCGGCTACCTGGGGAACGACAATCTGTAGAGTCACTCCTTGCCCCAGCCGGATCCATTCCCCCATCACAACGTTTGTGTTATGCCCCTGGGCAATGAAGCGGAAACCCTGTGTAGAAGCCGGTAAATCGTATCCCACAAAGGACATACCTTCCCTGAGGGCATTCAGTACAAGCTTTTTGTCACTGGCAAAATCACCGGTGAGTGGATTAAGCGTCAGAATGTGTGTGTTGACACAGCGAAAGAGATAATCATAAGGAAAGACAACTTTCGTTAGCGGCCCCATCGAGTAGCTTGTAGCATGAGCATCGGCCGATCCGATGACCTTGACGCTTTTGCCTTCTCGCATCAACTGCTCCCAAAGAGCAATGGTCTCGGGGTATGGCCCGCTGATCACCTTCTCAGGATTGAATGCTGCCCTCACCGCGGCTGTCTTACTGGATAAGTAGCTCTTAAGCTCGGACATATAGTTCCACAGCTCGATGCCCGTATAACCCTCGATGTCCCACTCAAGCCAGGGAATGGCACCCTCATTGAACAGAGGAGCAGCGCGCTCGATAGGGTGAGCCAGGTAGCAGAAACCATCTTGTTTGTTGGCTTCATCGATTAGCCGCTGTGGATTGGAGGCAAACTGGGAGAGCTCCTTGTCTGCGCCATAAACCAACATGTGATTGGCTTGTGAATCGCGGCGCGCATCATGAATCTCCTCGCCAACCAACAACAGCACCCGCTCCTCGCGTGATTGCCCGTAGTAGTAACCCTCCACTCCGGAAACATGGACATTATGATCGGTTACAATCACGAAATCTAACCCGGCCTGTATGGCAGCCTGGGCTACATCAGCATGCATTCCCGTCCCATCAGAGTAGGTCGTGTGCACATGCAGATTGCCGGCATATTCATGAACAGTTTTCATGGTGTTTGTCCGTTAGCTCAAAATAGTGAAGGTTGGGAACGCGTGGCCTTGGGGCGCTTTTTAAGTGAGATAGGAGATAGCAGCCTATGGGCACAGAGCCATTCTTCCGGCGGACCTTCCCAGCCAACCTGCTCGAAATTGACCTTTCCATCTTTGTCGAAAGCAATGCCTTCCATCTCAAGAAGCGCACGCTGCTCATCGGCTCCGGCGCTGCCTTTTGGTAGGCTGATTTTGCCCTGACTGTTGATGACGCGCTGCCAGGGAATTCCCTGCTCGGCAGCATGCATGGCGCTGCCGACCCAGCGCGCACCGAGCCGCTTATACTGGTCCGCAGCTACCCCTTCTGGGGGCGGGATCATCGAGGCAATTTGCCCATATGTGCTGGCTTTCCCTGCCGGTATCTGCCGGACGATTGCCCAGACCAATTGGTTGAAGAGGGCCGGATTAGGCGGATTGTACATGACCATCAATCCAATTAACCACTCAGCTTTTGGCTGTGAACTGTAAACTAAAACCCATCATCCAGGCGATTTGGTGTTTAATCGCCCGGCACTCAAAACTGTCAGCATGTCACGTCAAATAGCTGAACAGTGACAATCAACTGTTGACATATCTGTTGATGAATATCTCTCTGAACTCTACAATCTGCATGAGGCATTGTCAAGCAATCGTTCGTCCAGTATACTGAGCGCGCCCGGATAGGATCGATCATGGACAAAATCACCAACCGAGAAGTGGCGTCTATTTTTGCTACCGTTGCTGATATGTTGGAGATCAAAGGCGAGAGTATTCATCGCATTCTCGCCTATCGCCGTGCGGCCGAGACGATCTCCTCTTTGCCCCGCGACTTGTACGCCATCTACGAGGAGGATGGGCTTACCGATTTACCCGGCATCGGCGCGACGCTGGCCGAGAAGATCTCCGAGATGCTGACGACCGGCAAGCTGGCTTTCTACGAGCAGCTTGCCGAGGAAATACCGCCCGGCGTGGTCGATATGCTGCAAGTGACAGGCATTGGCCCCAAAAAGGCAGCTCGTTTCTGGAACGAGCTTGGCATCATCGATCTGGATCAGTTGAAGAAAGCTGCCCAGGACGGCAGGCTCCGCGATCTTCCGGGAATGGGGACCAAAAGTGAAGCGGCTGTGTTGGAGGGCATCGAGGCTCATGCGCGCCGCACGGCTCGTTGGTCCATCGGTGATGCTTACCCTGTTGCACGGCTTTTGCTTGACCATCTATTGAGCATCGATGGTGTTGTGCGCGGGGATATCGCCGGATCGCTGCGACGCTACCGGGCGACTATTGGCGACATCGATATATTGATAG